>JBJOQI010000076.1:0-11473 GCA_046050045.1 Pseudomonadota bacterium
GAGCGGGTCGCGACCGCCGAAGACCTGGCGCAGGCCTTGTCGCGGTCCTATGCCAGTGCCGGGCCGCGCCTGATCGAAGTGGCCTGCTGAGCCGTCACAGCGCGCGCGCCATGCGGATCGCCGGAAACTCGATCCCCGGGCGCAGGGTGATCGTGACCGGCCCAAGGGTCTGAAACCCCAACGTCGCATAGAAGGGCACCGCCGTCCGCGTCGACAGGCAATCGAGCGCCGTGCATCCCGCCTTGCGCGCGGCGCGGATCGAGACGGTCATGATCGCCCGTGCAATCCCTTGCCGCAGCGCCCGGTAGTCGGTCACCAGATGCCGGACATGCCCGACGCCCCCCTCGACCCTTCCGTCCGCCGGCGCGCCCGGCGTCCATCCCCCCGCCCCCAGGATCGTGCCTTCGGCCGTCTCGGCCACATAGTAGCTGCCCGAGGCCAGAAGCTCGGGCCGCGCGCGCGAAATCAGTGGCAGCGCCGTGACCAGCACCGACGGCGGGTAATCCGCCGCCAGCAGCCTCGGGTAGCTGCGCGCCAGCAGATCATCCACGGCGGCAAGGTCCACCGGGGTCGCGATCCGAAGGAGGAAGTCCTGCGCCATGGCCACCAGACCTGACCTGTTCGCACCTCCGCCCAGGGTCAGACGACCGCGGCCCCGAAAAGTTTTCCGACCAGAGCTGTCACCGCCATGGCAACGGCACCCCAGAAGGTCACACGCAGCACGGCCCGCAGCACCGGCGCGCCGCCTGCCCGCGCCCCCACCCCGCCAAGGATGGCGAGAAAGGCGAGGGACAGGGCGGTGACAGACCAGACGATCGACGCCTCCGGCGCGACCATGGCGGTGCCAAGTGGCAGCGCCGCCCCGACCGCAAAGCTGGCTGCCGAGGCAAAGGCCGCCAGGATCGGACGGGCGGCCGTCGCCTCGGACAGGCCAAGCTCGTCGCGCATGTGGGCGGCCATCGCATCCTTGTCGGTCAGCGCCCTTGCAACATCCCGGGCAAGGTCGGGCGGCAGGCCGCGCTGCTGATAGATGGCAGTCAGTTCGGCAAGCTCCGCCTCGGGCTGCGTCAAAAGCTCGGATCTCTCGCGCCGGATGTCCGCGGCCTCTGTATCCGCCTGCGACGACACCGAGACATATTCCCCTGCCGCCATCGACAATGCCCCGGCGGCAAGGCCGGCCGCCCCGGCAAGCAGGATGTCCGACCGGCCGGTTGCCGCGGCGGCGACACCGACGATCAGACTGGCGGTCGAGACGATTCCGTCATTCGCGCCAAGGACAGCGGCGCGCAGCCAGCCGATGCGGTCAAGGAAGTGGCGTTCGACTCCGTGTCGCATGTGGGCCCCCTTTGCGATCCAGGGCCATCCTAGCCGGCGCGCAGCGGCAGGGCACCAAACAAAAAGGCCGCACCCCTCCCTCTGGTGCGGCCTTTCAAGTTCTCAAACGGGCGAGATTACTTGATCTTGCCTTCCTTGTATTCGACATGCTCCCGCTTCACGGGGTCATACTTCTTCACGACCATCTTCTCGGTCATGGTGCGGGCATTCTTCTTCGTCACGTAGAAGTGCCCGGTGCCCGCCGTCGAGTTCAGGCGGATCTTGATCGTCGTCGGCTTGGCCATTGTACTGCTCCGTCAGCGGAACGCCGGTGCGCCCGCGGAAAATCTTGAAGCCCGCCTTTTACCCATGACCGCGCCCGAGTCAACACCGTTTCGGGCGCGGCCCTCCGGCGATGCCGCCTCAGGCCTGGATCGACCCGTGAATCGCCGCCCGCGCAGCGGCGTCAAGCCCAAGCGCCGCCGCCAGCTGGTCAAGGAACTGCTGTTCGGCCGGCGTGTCGTTCTTCATCGCCATTGCCGCAGCAGCATAGATCTGGGTCTTCATGCTGTCGCCCGTGGCAGCGGCTAGGGCCGACACATCCACCGGCGCGTCAAGCTCGGCCTGGACGAAGGCAAGCTCTTCGTCCGACGCGTCGCCCAGCTTGTCCATGATGGCGCGGCGTTCCTCGGCGTCGATGGTGCCGTCGGCCTTGGCCGCCATGATCATCGCCCGGATCATCAGCTTGGCGTTTTCCTCGGACGCCATGCCCATCGGGGTTCCGGCGGTCATCTTGTCGAACATCTCCGACATCGTGGCGCTGCCCTTGGCAGTCGCGGCCATGACCGTCCCCATCAGGCTGTCGAGCCCGGCCTGCCCCTGTTCGGCCATGCTGGCGGCCTGCGGACCCATCTTCGCGATCATCTCGCGCACCTTCTCGGCCCCGCCGGGAATGCCCATCTTCTCGGCCATCGCGGCGGCCTGATCGGCAAAGCCCCCCGCGCTTCCTGCGTTCTTCAGCGCGTCGGTCATGCCCGACATGCCACCCGACTTGCGAAACTTGTCATAGCCCTTGGCGGCGGCAAAACCGACGGCAAGGGTGGTCAGGGTCTTCAGGAAACTCATGGGGCAGCCCTCCAACTGGAAACATGGCCCCGATGATAGCCGAGGCTTTGCGACAGGGATAAGAAAATCGCCGGGACCCGCGGGCCTTGGCGGTGGCTTGCCCGAGGATGGGCAAGAGAATTTGCGCGGACGGCCTGTAAGCCGGATTCTGTCCAGGGGTTGCCCCCTTGGGCGACCATTCCTCTACGCCGGCGGTTACCCGACGGCTTGAGCTGCCAACCCGGGTTTCTCGGGCCGAAGCTGCCCTGCGGCGATATCGGTTGCCCGATCAGGCCCGCGCGAAACCCCTATTCGGCATTGCTCCCGGTGGGGCTTGCCTTGCCGGTCCTGTTGCCAGTCCCGCGGTGGGCTCTTACCCCACCGTTTCACCCTTGCCTCGGGCGAACCCTCGGCGGTCTCTTCTCTGTGGCGCTTTCCCTGGGGTTGCCCCCGCCGGGCGTTACCCGGCACCGTCACTTCATGGAGTCCGGACTTTCCTCGCGGGTGTTGCCACCCCCGCGGCCGCCCGGCCATCCGCGCGGGGGTCATTTAGGCGCGAACGGACGGACATGCAAACAGTGTCAGCGCGCTGCGGGGTAATGCCGGGCCAGCCAGTCGGCATCGGCGCGGTCCTGTGCCGTCTCACCACCCTCGGCCCAGGGCCGGAAGCGCAGCCGGAAGGCATCGCGCATGACCTGTGGCGCAGCCTCCGGGTAGCCGAAAGCCCGAAGCGACGCGGCAAGCGGCGCTCCTGCATCGCCCTGCCCCGTTGGCCAGACGGATAGCCCCAGCCGCGCAAGCCTCTGCCAGTCGAAGCGCGGGCCGGGGTCGCGCTTGCGGTCGGGGGCCATGTCGGAATGGCCGATCACCCGCTCGGGCGGGATCGACCAGCGTTGCATGATGCCCGCCAGAAGGGTTTCAAGCGCGGCCATCTGCGGCTCAGGGAACGGCCTGTCGCCGGGATTGGCAAGTTCGATCCCGATCGAGCGGGAATTGACGTCGGTCACACCGCCCCACGCCCCCGCGCCGGCATGCCAGGCGCGCATCGCCTCGCCGACAAGCTGCTCGGTCTCGCCAGTTTCGGCGACCAGCCAATGCGCCGAGACCTCGGCGGCAGGGTCGCACAGGCGCGCCCGCGCCTCGGCGCAGGTGGGCATCGCGGTGTAGTGGATGACGATCAGGTCAGGCCGCGCCCCGCCGCGCCGCTCGGTGAAGTTCGGCGAGGGGAAGACCCCCAAGGCTTACCCGCGCGCCTTCTGGAACGGCGTCGGATCCCAGCGGCAGGCGAAGCCGTCGCCATCGGGGTCCAGGTTCCTCGGGTCGCGCTTCGGACCGCCCGCCTTCAGGAAGGCCTCCTGTGCCGCCGCCGAAGAGGAATACTTGCCGCAAGCCTTGTCGGTCGAGCCGAGGGCAATGCCCCCTCGGTCATAGATCGCCTCTCCCAGACGGTTCGGCGCGTTGATCGCGTATTCGATGACGGGGGAAACGGCGTTGTTGTCGGTCCGTTCGGGCAGCGCGCCGGGCGCGATCTGCACGTACTGCGCCTTGTTCGCCTCGATCCGGGCCTTGTCGGACTCGATCGTCTCGCGGCTCGCCACGGCGTCAAAGTCGTTCTCGTCGGAAATGCCGGTGTTGTTGACCGGCAAGGCCGCAGCGGCCGCCGTCGATGAGACACCTGGCGCCCCGGCCAGCGGGGCCTGCTGCGACGGCAGAGGGGCGATCGGCTGCAAGGGCTGAGCACCCGGCTGCACGGCGTCGACTGCCGCAATCACCGAGGACGGCAGGCCACCGGGCGTCGTCTGGCCCGCAGGCGGCAGGGCGCCATAGGCGTTCTGCGTCGGGCCATAGGGGTTGACCGGGCCGGGACCGGCAGGCAGGCCGGTGTTCAGCGAAGCCTCACGCTGCGCCTGATACTCGCTGTAGCTGCCAAAGCCGACCCCGCCCACCTGCTGTTCATAGGGCGCAGGCGAGGTGCAGGCCGCCAGCGCGGCAAGCGATGAAGCGGCAATCAGGCTCAGTCGGGTCATGTCAGCTTTGTCCAGTGTCGCGATGTGTCGCGGATCGGGCGGCCCTTACCACCATTTCGCGGGCTTGTGAACAAAGCCTGCCGCGCGCTCCAGCACATAGGCGTGATTGAGCAGGCTGCCTTCGTCCCAGGGACGCCCGATCAGCTGCAGGCCAAGCGGCAGGCCCTGGGCGTCAAGCCCCGCCGGAACCGCGATGCCCGGCAGGCCGGCAAGGTTCACGGTGACCGTAAAGACGTCGTTGAGATACATCGCCACCGGGTCGGCATCCGCCATCTCGCCCAGGCCAAAGGCCGCGCTTGGCGTGGCCGGGGTCAGGATCGCATCGACGCCTTCGGCAAAGACCGTCTCGAAGTCGCGCTTGATCAGCGCGCGGACCTTGCGGGCGCGGTTGTAGTAGGCGTCGTAGAAGCCCGCCGACAGCACATAGGTGCCGATCATCACCCGGCGCTGGACTTCCTTGCCGAAGCCCTCGGCGCGGGTCTTTTCGTACATCTCGGTAATGCCGTCGCCCTGCGCGAGCTTCGCGCGATGGCCATAGCGCACCCCGTCGTAGCGGGCGAGGTTCGAGGACGCCTCGGCCGGGGCCACGACGTAATAGGCGGGCAGCGCGTACTTGGTGTGCGGCAGGCTGATGTCGCGGATTTCAGCGCCTGCGTCCTTCATCATCGCCACGCCGTCGGCCCAGAGCTTCTCGATCTCGGCGGGCATCCCGTCCATGCGGTATTCGCGGGGAATGCCGATCACCTTGCCACGGATGTCGCCGGTCAGCGCGGCCTCGAAATCCGGCACGGGGATGTCGGCGCTGGTGGAATCCTTCGGGTCGTGCCCCGACATGGCGCGCAGCATGATGGCGCTGTCGCGCACCGTCTTGGTCATCGGCCCGGCCTGATCCAGCGACGAGGCAAAGGCAACGATGCCCCAGCGGCTGACCCGGCCGTAGGTCGGCTTGATCCCGGTGATGCCGGTGAAGGCCGCGGGCTGGCGGATCGACCCTCCGGTGTCGGTGCCCGTCGCGGCAAGGCAGAGGTCGGCGGCCACGGCCGAAGCCGACCCGCCCGACGAGCCGCCCGGCGTCAGGTCCACATTCGACCCCTTGCGCCGCCAGGGGTTCACGACGTTGCCGTAGCAAGAGGTTTCATTCGACGAGCCCATCGCGAACTCGTCCATGTTGAGCTTGCCGAGCATCACCGCGCCCTGCCCGAAAAGCTGGCCGGTCACCGTAGATTCGTACTCGGGCCGGAAGCCCTTGAGGATGTTCGATGCGGCCTGCGAGGGCACGCCCTTGGTGCAGAACAGGTCCTTGATGCCAAGCGGAATGCCGCACATGTCGGGCGCGTCACCCGCCTTGAGCCGCGCATCCGCCGCGCGGGCCTGTTCCAGCGCGATCTCGGGCGTCTTGTGGACGAAGGCATTCAGGTCGTCGCCAGCGTCCATCGCGGTCATGCAGGACATCGCCAGGTCGACGGCGGTGATCTCGCCCGCGCGCAGCTTGTCGCGGGCCTCGGCGATGGTCAGGGAATTCAGGCTCATTCGACCACCTTCGGCACGGCAAAGAACCCCTCGCGCGCGTCGGGCGCGTTCTTCAGGATGCTGTCGGCCATGCCGCCTTCGGTCACCACGTCGGCGCGCCGCTTCAGCCGCATCGGCGTGACCGAAACCATCGGCTCGATCCCGTCGACGTTGACCTCGTTCAGCTGCTCCATGAAGCCGAGGATGCCGCTCAGTTCCCGCGCCAGTGCGGGCAGGTCTTCGTCCTTCACCGCGATCCGCGCCAGATGCGCGACCCGGCGGGCGGTTTCCGTGTCGATGGACATGGGGCCACTACTCCGTTGATCGGGGGCGGTTTACCCGCCACGGCGCGGCCCTGCAAGCCTCGGGCAGGCAGGGGCCGCCGCCGCGCCGGTCGGGATGGCGCGGCGGCAGTTTACCAGTACAGCCGGCCGGACAGCTCTGCGCGGGCTGACAGGGGGTCGGGCTGCCGGGGTGGCAGTCCGATGTCGGCCCTGATGTGGTCCGACAGGTGATCGACCCGCAGCGGCCGCTGCCGCGTCCTTGCATGGGACACAAGCGCCGACAGCAGCGCCCGCAAGGTTGCCCCGGTGCCGAAACGGTCGATGAGGTCACGGATCGCCCGGTCGGGCAGGTCGTCGAAAGACAATGCGTTCATGGATCGGTTTCGCCGCGCAGCTTGCACAGACGGCGCCTTCTGGGTTGAGGAGAATGTTGGGTTGCAGGCACGCCAGAGGATCAGGCGACTGCGGGACTGGCTTGGAAATGGCCCGAAGCGGGCCGGACCGTCAGGTCAGCAGGCGAATTGGCCTGGGGTTCGCAGTCCGGCCGGATTTCGGGCCGTGACAAGAACCAGCGACGGACGTTCATACGATGATGTCATGCGACGCCTCCCTGGTTGCATGCTGCGAAGGCCTGCCCTTTACCCGAGAACGGGCGATTCCGGGAAAGGCAGGATTGTACCCGATACACCGCAGCCGCCCTGCTGTTGCCGCTGCGTCACATGGGCTGGCCGGGGCCCTATCGCGGCCGGATGCGCCGGTAGACGGCCCGGACAGCCATGACCACGGCGAGGATGACCAGGTTCGCGACAACGCCGGTCAGCATCTGCATCGACTGCGGCGCAAGGTCGGGTGTCATCGTCATCGGAATGAGCACCGCGACGAAGACAATCCCGGCCACCATCGGCACCAGAACGCCGGTGACGGCCGCGGTGTTTGCCATGGTCAGCACCAGCGCCACCAGCAGGCCCCAGCGGAACACGTCCTGCACCTGCAGCAACAGCAGATCAATCGGCGACATCGTGGTCCCTCCCCCTTGCCGCCAGCTTCGCCAAACATCGGGCAAGCGCAAGCCCGAACTCTGCTGCTAGGGTTGGCGCAGGTCCGATTCACCCGGACGGCGCAGGCAAGGAGCCCGAATGATGAAACTGACCTGGCTTGGACATTCGGGCTTCCGGCTCGAAATCGAACGGGCGGTGCTGCTGATCGACCCCTGGCTCTTGGGCAACCCGATGTTCCCCGAAGCGCGCCGTGCCGAGGCGACCGGGGGTGCGACGCATATCCTGCTGACCCACGGGCATGGCGATCACGCGGCCAATGCGCTTGCCATCGCGCGCGAGCAGTCGGTCCCCATCGCCTGCATCCATGAACTGTCAGAGTGGTGGAATGCTACCACGCAGGTCGCGACCATAGGCTTCGGCAAGGGCGGCACGATCGACGTTGGCGGCGCGAAGGTCACGATGGTCAATGCCGCCCATTCCTCCAGCACCGACTATTCCGGCGACCGGCCGGTCTATGCCGGATCGGCGGCGGGCTACATGATCGCGGGCGAAGGGCACACGATCTATGTCTCGGGCGATACCGACATCATGGCGGACATGGAGTGGATGGGCGACTACCACAACCCCGACATCGGCATCCTGTCCTGCGGCGGCCACTACACCATGGACATGGATCGCGCCGCCTATGCCGCCCGCCGCTACTTCCGGTTCCGGACGGTGATCCCCTGCCACTACCGGACCTTCCCGTTGCTCGCGCAGTCAGCGCAAAGGCTGGTCGACGGTCTGCCTGGCGTCCGGGTCATCGAACCCGAGGTGCTGGTGCCGCTCGTCCTCTGACGCGCCCTAGTTGAAGGGGTTGGCCGGTCGGTCCAGCGCAGCCACGCAATCGATCAGCGCCTGGATCGAGGCCGAGGACCCCGACAGCGAATAGGTCATCACGCCCTCGCCCGCGTCATTGCGCAGATAGAGCGAATTGCCGCGCATCACCTCGGTCAGGAAGGCCACGCCGTCGTCGCTGTCGGGAATGTCGAACAGCACCGACTGCAGGTAGAGCTCGGCATTCGTCAGGCTCCATTCGCCGCGCCGGTCCACCTCGACCTCGAGGTCGGCCGTGTCGCCCTCGCCGAAGTCCCAGGCATCCGAATAGAACTGAAGCCGGATCGACTGGTCGCCATTGCCCCAGACCGAAAAGCTGTCGCTTCCGTCAGACACCTGCGCGACGCAACTGGCCGAACCGTCATCGAACCAGACGGCGCGCACCTCCCAGGACTTGTGGCTGAAAAGTACCTCTGATTCCGTCTCTGCCCATCCGGCCTGGCCGGGAAGCATCGCCACCCCGGCAAGAACATACCTGGCGAGCCTCATGGCTGACCTCCGCTTTGACCCTCGTGTCAACAATTCCCCAAGGCGCGAAATCTGGCAAGAGCGCGCAGCGTTACCGGTCGGCCCATTCCCAGGGCACGGCAAACTCGCCCATCTTTGCGGCGACCTTCGCCTCATCAACATCGCCCGTGCGCGCCAGCCGCGCGACCAGACCGCGCTTCCTGTCCTCGGCCACCTCGGCCACGACCGCGGCAAGCCCCGCCTCTTTCAGCGTTGCGTCGAACACGCGCCGGATCGCCATCCGCCGCAGGTCCGGCTTGAACACCTTGCCCACAGCCGTCTTCGGCAGTTCCGGCAATATCTCGATATGCTTGGGCACCGCCGCGCGCTCGCCGATCCGGTCCTTGGCAAAAGCCATCAGCTCGTCCGCCGTCGCCTTGCCGTCCTTGACCAGTTCGACATAGGCGCAAGGCAGTTCGCCGGCAAAGTCGTCGGGCTGGCCGATCGCCCCGACGAAGGCCACGGCCGGGTGACCCTGCAATGCCTCTTCGATCTCGGCCGGGTCGATGTTGTGGCCGCCACGGATGATCAGGTCCTTTGCCCGCCCGGTGATCCAGAGGTAGCCATCGGGGTCGATCCGCCCCAGATCGCCGGTGCGCAGGAACCGGTTGTCGGCAAACAGATCGCGGTTCTTGTCGGCCTCGGTATAAGTCGCGCCCTCGAAGACGCCGGGGTTCGACACGCAGATCTCGCCAACCTCATCAGGCCCGCAGGCCAGGAAACCACCGTTGCCGTCGCGCTTGAGGATGCGCACGTCGCAATAGGGCATCATCACGCCGACGGACCCCACCTTCTTCAGCCCGTCGACCGGGTTGCACGAGACAAGGCAGGTGGCCTCGGTCAGGCCATAACCTTCGGCGACCTGAACCCCGGTGGCCTTCTCGAAACGCGAGTAAAGCTCGATCGGCAGGGGGGCCGAGCCGGACATCGCCATGCGCAGCGACGAGATGTCGGCGTTGACCGGGCGCTGCATCAGGGCGGCCAGCGCGGTCGGGACGGTGATCATGAAGGTCACCTTCCAGCGCTCGATCAGCTTCCAGAAGTTGTCAAAGACCCCGTCGCCGCGATAGCCCGCCGGCGTCGGGAAGACGACATGCGCGCCCGACGCGATGCAGGACATCAGGACCGGATAGGCCGCAAAGACGTGGAACAGCGGCAGGGGGCAGATCAGCACGTCGGTTTCATCAAACAGCAGCGAGGCCCCGCACCAGCCGTTGTAGACCATGCCGGAATACTTGTGCTGCGCGACCTTGGGCATGCCGGTCGTGCCACCGGTGTGGAAGAAGGCGGCCACGCGGTCGCCCTTGCTGTCCTCGAAGGTCAGGCGGTCGGCGGGCATCTTCGCGGCCTCGGCGCGGAAGTTGCCGATGCGCGCCTTGTGGTGCACCTCGAACTTCGGACGCACCAACGGCACGATCCAGGATTTCGGCGGGGTGAGGTAGCGGTTCAGGTCGACCTCGAGCAGCACCTTGACGTTCGGCGCGTGCTTCAGCGCCTCGGCCGCCTTCTGGGGCACATCGGTCTTGGGGAAGGCGCGCAGCGTCACCAGCACCTTGGCATTCGTCTCGCGCAGGATGGCCGCGATCTGTTCGGCCTCCAGCAGCGGGTTGATCGGGTTCACGATCCCCGCGACCGCCCCGCCCAGAAGGACGACCGCCGTCTCGACCGAGTTCGGCAGCAGGTAGGCCACCACGTCCGTCTCGCCCACGCCGAGCGAGCGGAAGAGGTTGGCTGCCTGCGTGACGCGGCCGTGCAGTTCGGTCCAGGTCAGGGTTTCGGCCTTGTCCTTCGCGCCGGACAGGATCTGGAAGCTCAGCGCCGGCCGGTCCGGAAAGCGCTGCTTCGTCTGGCCCAGGAACTGGTACAGCGTGGTTGCAAGCGCGCGCTTTTCATAGGGCATCGCGGCTTCAATGGCGTTGCGGTCCGCCACTGACGAAAATCGTCCCATTCAACGTCCTCCCCTGGCACCCTGTTTTTCGGGCGTTGTCCTTTGGGTCAGGATGCGGGCATTCGGCCATTCGGGCAAGAAGAACGCAGCGGCAGGCCGGATCGGCAATGGTTGCGGCCACCGAATTCGCGTGACCCGGGCCTGCTATCGGCAGAGACTGGTCAAGTTCACTCCGACACAGAGGATTTTGCCATGGTCGATCTGGCCGCCGCCCGCGCAACCGCCGACGCCTATACCGCCGCCTGGAACTCGGGCAGAAGCGCGGCCGTGGCATCGTTCTATGCCGAGACGGGCGAAATCGTGATCAACCGCGGCACCCCTTGGACGGGGCGCGCCGGCATCGCGGCGATGGCCGAGGGCTTCTATGCCGACGTGCCCGACCTGAGCCTGACCTGCAACGACATCCGGGTCGCCGGGGACCATGTTCTCTATGTCTGGTCCTTCACCGGACACCACGCCGGCACCAAGGCCCCCCTGAAGATCGACGGCTGGGAAGAGTGGGAGATCGACGCTGACGGCAAGGTGGCTGCCTCCCGCGGTTGGTATGACGGGGCCGATTACACCCGCCAGGTCGGTGCTTGACCCGCAAGGGTCTTATGCCCTGCCCTATTCCGCTGCCAGTCCCTCGGTGAACTGCAGCCGGGCAAGGCGCGCGTAAAGCCCGCCTTCGGCCACCAGCGCATCGTGCGTGCCCTGCGCGACGATCCGGCCACGGTCAAGCACCACGATCCGGTCGGCCCGTTTCACGGTGGCCAGCCGGTGCGCGACAATTATCGTGGTGCGCCCCTCGGCCAGACGTTCGACGGCCTGCTGCACCGCGCGTTCGCTCTCGGCGTCCAGCGCACTCGTGGCCTCGTCCAGCAGCATCACCGGCGCATCGCGCAGGATCGCCCGGGCGATGGCGAT
>JBJOQI010000077.1:0-11174 GCA_046050045.1 Pseudomonadota bacterium
GCGTCCGCCCGCGCCCCAACCCACGACCGGCACCCGCTCGCGCGTGTGGTCGGTGCCGACCCAGGTGGGGTCGTTGCCATGATCGGCGGTGAAAATAGCCAGATCCCCGGGCCCAAGCCGCTCCAGGAACTCGCCCGCTTTCGCGTCGAACCATTCCAGCGCGCGGGCATAGCCCGACACGTCGCGCGGATGGCCGAAGTTCGTATCGAACTCGACGAAGTTGGCAAAGGTCAGACTGCCCTCCTCGGCCTCGGTCGCCAGGGCCAGCAGATGCTCCATCAGCCCGGCATCGCCCCCGCCCTTGCGCAACTCGCCCACCCCGCGCATCGAGAAGATGTCGCCGATCTTGCCGATCCCGTAGGTCCTGCGCCCGGCCCCCGCGACCCAGTCGAGCAGCGTCGGCGCGGGCGGCAGGATCGCATAGTCATGCCGGTTTCCGGTGCGCTTGAAGCTTCCCGGACTGCCGACGAAGGGCCGCGCGATCACCCGCCCCACCTTCATCTCGTGCAGCGTCGGCGCGATGTCCTGACAAAGCTTCAGCAGCCGGTCGAGCCCGAAGGTCTCTTCATGCGCCGCGATCTGGAACACGCTGTCGGCGCTGGTGTAGCAGATCGGCCAGCCTGTCCGCATGTGCTCGGCGCAATGCTCCTCGATGATCGGCACGCCCGAGGCATGGACATTGCCCAGCGTCCCCCCCGCCCCGCACAGCGCCGCCACCCTGTCGGTCAGCCACCCGGGAAAGGCCGGGTGGGTGTCGGGAAAGTAGTGCCAGTCCCAGGGCACCGGCACGCCGGCAAGTTCCCAGTGCCCCGAAGGCGTGTCCTTGCCCTTCGACACCTCGGTCGCCGCGCCCCAGAGGCCCGTGGGCGTGGCATCGAACCCCGGCATGTCGGCGCCCGAGGCCAGCCGCACCGCGGCCCCAAGGCCAAGCCCGTCCAAAACCGGCATCTTCAGCGGCCCGCTCCGCCCGGTTTCCGCGCGGCCCCCGGCGCAGGCCGCCGCGATGTGGCCCAGCGTATTGGCCCCGCTGTCAGGCACGGTCCCGTTGAAGAAGTCCCCGGCGTCCGGCGCGCCACCCGCGCCCACGGAATCCATCACGATCAGGAAGGCGCGCGGCATCAGCCGACCCTCTCGTGGACCAGCGGCCATTCCTCGGGTTCCTCGTCCCCGATGACAAAGGCGGCCCGCACTGCCGCAGCTGCCCGCTCGGCGTCTTCCCGCGTTGCGGCGTGGATGCGCGCCAGCGCCTCGCCCTTCGAGACATCCTCGCCCAGCGCCATCATGTCCGACAGCCCGACCGAGGGGTTGACCTTGTCGCCGCCCTTCAGCCGCCCGCCCCCCAGGTGCACGACCGCCAGCCCCAGCGCCTCGCCATCGATCGCGGTCACGAAACCGTCGCGCCCGGCCGGGATCTCGGCCACCACGGGTGCGGCGGGCAAGCGGTCGGGGTAGCGTTCGACGAAATCTGCAGGCCCGCCCAGCGCCGCCACCATCTCGCCGAACAACTCCGCCGCCCGGCCCGAGGACAGGGCCTCTGTGATGTCGTCCTCGCCCTCGTCGGCGCTGGCCGCGAGCCCCGCAAGGAACAGCGCCTCGCCGCCAAGCGCCACCGTCAGGTCCCACAGGTCCTCGTTCACCGCGCTGCCGGTCAGCGTCTCCATCACCTCGATGACCTCAAGCGCATTGCCCGCCGCCGTCGCCAGCGGCTGGTTCATGTCGGTGATCAGGGCGGCCGTCCTGCAGCCTGCGCCATTGGCCGTCGCCACCAGCGACTCGGCCAAGGCCTTGGCATCCTTCATGGTTTTCATGAAGGCGCCGGAACCCACCTTCACATCCAGCACCAGCGCCTCCAGCCCCGCCGCTAGCTTCTTCGACAGGATCGAGGCCGTAATCAGGTCGATGCTCTCGACGCTCGCCGTCACGTCGCGCACGGCGTACAGCCTGCGATCGGCGGGCGCGATATCGGCGCTCGCCCCGACGATGGCGCAGCCGATGTCGCCCACGATCCGGTGCAACTGCTCGACCGTCACATTGGTCCGGTAGCCCGGGATCGCCTCCAGCTTGTCCAGCGTCCCGCCCGTATGCCCAAGCCCCCGGCCCGAGATCATCGGCACATAGGCCCCGCAGGCCGCCAGCGCGGGGGCGAGCAGCAGCGAGGTGCAATCTCCGATGCCGCCGGTCGAATGCTTGTCGATCACCGGCCCCGGCATGGCCCAGGTCATCACCTGCCCGCTGTCGCGCATCGCCCGCGTCAGCGCGACCCGACCCTCCGTGCCGATCCCGTTCAACAGCACCGCCATGGCAAAGGCCCCCGCCTGCGCGTCGGTGACATCGCCCGAGGCAAGCCCCTTGGCAAACCACTCCGCCCCGTCGGCAGACAAGCCCTTGCGGTCGCGGACCCCGGCGATGACCGTGCGCGCATCCATCACGTGCGTTCCATGTGCTCGGCGGTGAAACTGCCGGGCAGAAGCGCGCCGATCGTGGTTTCCAGCATGGTGCCGTCCGTGGTGGCCAGCGTCACCTTGACCTCGCGCTTGCCGAACTCGGCCAGTTTCTGGCGGCAGCCGCCGCAGGGCGGCACCGGGTGCGGGCTGTCGGCGATGACGGCAACCTCGGTCAGCACCGTCTCGCCTGCCGCCACCATTGCGGCGATGGCCCCGGCCTCGGCGCAAGTGCCCTCGGGGTAGGCCACGTTTTCCACGTTGCAGCCGACATAGACCGCCCCGGACGCCGCCCGGATCGCGGCCCCGACCTTGAAGCGGCTGTAGGGGGCATAGGCGTTTTCGCGCACGTTGCGCGCGTCGGACAACAGGCTCATCTGGCATCTCCCGGGCTTTGGTCCATGCTGGCCCTGCACGGTCCGGGATGCAAGGTCAGACCGGGGCCGCCGCCACCTCGGTCGCGAAGTCGCCGGGCAGCGCCACCTCGAGGATTTCGACGTCCGCGCTCGGGTCGGCCCAGCGCGTCTTCATTCCCGGCGGCGTCACGAAGGCATCGCCCGGCGTCAGCCGCGAGGCATCGCGCCCTTCGCCCTCCAGCAGCATTGACCCCGCCATGACGAAACCGAACAGGATGTCGCTGCCGTGGGTTGCCCAGACCGGCGAACCCTGCCCCTTCCGCACGACCTTCACATCGGCCACACCCTTGGTATTGGCCCGGATCGTGGTATCGCGCGCCTGAAAGCCGGGCAGACGGAAGGGCACCCATTCGCCCTTCGCACCCTGGTTGAAGACGAACCTCTGCCCCTCCCACTCGCGATCGGGGCGCAGGGCCTTGGTCGGCAACTCGATCTCGTGCTCGATCTCGGTCACATGCTCGGCCGGTACCCCGATCTCGATCACCTCGATGCCGTCGCTGGCAAACAGCACCCGGTGGCGGATTTCTGGTGGCTGGATGAAGCAGTCGCCCGCCGTCAGGCGTATGGGCGGCCCCTGATCCTCGTAGACCACGTCGACCCAGCCCTTGTAGCAGAAGATCAGCTGGAACCCGACCTTGTGGTAATGCACCATGTCGGGCACCGGCCCGCCGTCCGGAATGCGGATATGGCTTGCGATCATCGCGCCGCCGAGCCGCGAGGGGATCAGATCGCGGTACTGCATCCCCGCCCGCCCGACGACCCAGGGCGCGTTGTCCGCAAGCCGGCGCACGACAAAGGCATAGTCCGTCGGCGGCTGGATCACCGGGGGGTCAAGCTCCGCGATCGTCACCCGCGTTCCGCCCGGCGCGGTCAGGTCGGTTTTGCCGCCCGCGATCAGGACCGGATCGTTGGCCAGAATGGCGATCTGCCCCGGCGCGCCCTCGCCCTCATCCAGCCGGACCCGCAGCCCATGCCCCGAAAACACCGCCGTGCGCGGGTTGTCGGCGGGAAAGATCCGCTCCATCCTCATTCCAAGCGTTTTCGTGAAGAACCCGATATCCTCGCGCAGCGACCGCGTCGGCAGGCGCACCTCGGCCCGGATGTTCTGCATGTGGAAACCCCCAACTCGCGCCGCGCCGGCGGCCTGTGCTTCACTCTGGTATTCTTTCCGCGCCCGACGCAGTGTAAAGGCCAGAGTGCGACACCCCTGTCATGCCAGCGCCAGCGGGGGCGAAAAGAAGAAAGTTCAACGTTGAACTATCCCGTGGGAGGGGACATGGCAGACGAAGCCCGGCAGGACAATGCGCGTCAGGCGGCGCTGGACTACCACGAGTTTCCCAAGCCCGGAAAACTGGAAATCCGCGCGACAAAGCCGCTTGCCAACGGCCGCGACCTGTCCCGCGCCTACTCCCCCGGTGTCGCCGAGGCCTGTCTTGAGATCAAGGCCGACCCCGCCACCGCCAGCCGCTATACCGCGCGCGGCAACCTCGTCGCCGTCGTCTCGAATGGCACCGCCGTCCTCGGCCTTGGCAACATCGGCCCCTTGGCCTCGAAACCGGTGATGGAGGGCAAGGCCGTGCTCTTCAAGAAGTTCGCCAACATCGACTGCTTCGACATCGAACTCAACGAACCCGACCCGGTGAAACTCGCGGACATCGTCTGCGCGCTCGAACCCACCTTCGGCGCGATCAACCTCGAGGACATCAAGGCCCCCGACTGCTTCATCGTCGAGAAGCTTTGCCGCGAGCGGATGAACATCCCGGTCTTTCACGATGACCAGCATGGCACCGCCATCGTCGTCGGCGCCGCCGCCACCAACGCCCTGCACGTCGCGGGCAAGACGTTCAGCGAGATCAAGGTCGTCTCGACCGGCGGCGGGGCGGCGGGCATCGCCTGCCTGAACATGCTGCTGAAGCTCGGCGTCAAGCGCGAAAACGTCTGGCTCTGCGATCTACAGGGCCTCGTCTACAAGGGCCGCGAGGCCGACATGACCCCGCAAAAGGCCGACTATGCCCAGGGCAGCACCCCCGCCACGCTGGCCGAAGTCATCGCGGGCGCGGACATGTTCCTGGGCCTGTCCGGCCCCGGCGTGCTGACGCCCGAGATGGTCGCCCGCATGGCAAGGCGCCCGATCATCTTCGCGCTCGCCAACCCCTCGCCCGAGATCCTGCCCGACGCCGCCCGCGCCGCAGCACCCGACGCCATCATCGCCACCGGGCGCAGCGATTTCCCGAACCAGGTCAACAACGTCCTGTGCTTCCCCTTCATCTTCCGCGGCGCGCTCGACGTGGGCGCGACCCAGATCAACGACGCCATGCAGCTTGCCTGCATCGACGGAATTGCGGCGCTTGCCCGCGCCACCACCAGCGCCGAGGCCGCCGCCGCCTACCGGGGCGAGACGATGACCTTCGGGGCCGACTACCTGATCCCCAAGCCCTTCGACCCGCGCCTGATCGGCGTCGTCGCCACCGCCGTCGCCCGTGCGGCGATGGAGACGGGCGTCGCGACGCGCCCCCTGCCCGACGTCGACGCCTACAAGCAGAAGCTCGACAGTTCCGTCTTCCGCTCGGCCCTTCTCATGCGCCCGGTGTTCGAGGCCTCGCGCCTCGCCGCCCGCAAGATCGTCTTTGCCGAGGGCGAGGATGAGCGCGTGCTGCGCTGCGCCAACGCGATGCTCGAGGAAACGACCGACCTGCCCATCCTGATCGGCCGCCCCGAGGTGATCGAGCGCCGCGCCGAACGCGCGGGCCTGCCGATCCGCCCGGGCCGCGACTTCGAGATCGTGAACCCCGAAAACGACCCGCGCTACCGCGACTACTGGGAAACCTACCACCAGCTCATGGCCCGCCGCGGTGCCACCCCCGACATCGCGCGCGCCGTGATGCGGACGAACACTACCGCCATCGCCGCCGTCATGGTCCACCGGGGCGAGGCCGACAGCATGATCTGCGGCACTTTCGGGCAGTTCCTGTGGCACCTGAACTACGTGCGCCAGGTGCTTGCCCGCGGCGGCCTTCGCCCGGTCGGCGCGCTCAGCCTGATGATCCTGGAAGACGGCCCCCTTTTCGTGGCCGACACCCAGGTGAACGCCGAACCCACGCCCGAACAGATCATGGAAACCGCCATCGGCGCGGCCCGCCATGTCCGCCGCTTCGGCATCACCCCCAAGATTGCCTTCTGCGCCCATTCGCAGTTCGGCGACCTCGACACCTCCACGGGCCGCCGGATGCGCGCGGCGCTGGAGCTGCTCGACCAGCGCAGCCCCGACTTCGCCTACGAAGGCGAGATGCACATCGACGCCGCGCTCGACCAGTCCTTGCGCGACCGTATCTTCCCCGGCGCGCGGTTCGAGGGCGCGGCAAACGTGCTGATCTTCGGCAATACCGATGCCGCCTCGGGCGTGCGCAACATCCTGAAGATGAAGGCAGGCGGGCTGGAGGTCGGGCCGATCTTGATGGGCATGGGCAACAAGGCCCATGTCGTCACGCCCTCGATCACCGCGCGGGGCCTGCTGAACATGTCGGCCATCGCGGGCACGCCGGTCGCGCACTACGGGTGATTCGGCCCTGACTTCGCAGGCTTTGCCGGGCAGATTTGCAAATCCGTCCCGGCTTCGCTTGCACCCCTTGCACGCAGCCGACTTTGCAAAACTTTGCGGGCGACTTTCCGCACATTCTGCAAACAAACTGTCGCACCCCGCCGCCTGTGACCGGTAACATCGTTGCCGGACCGGGTGCGCCTGACGTAACACTCGCGCGGCTCTGAGGGGGAGGCATACTATGGCATACCGTGACGTCTACGCCCGCTGGCAGGCAGACCCGGAGGGGTTCTGGCTGGAGGCCGCAGAGGCGATCGACTGGGTGACACCCCCGACCCGCGCGCTCGATGACAGCCGCGCGCCGCTTTACGAATGGTTCACGGATGCCACGGTGAACACCTGCTTCAACGCGGTCGACCGCCACGTCCTGGCCGGTCGCGGCGACCAGACCGCGATCATCCACGACAGCCCCGTCACCGGCACCGTCCACAAGATCACCTTCGCCGAATTGCAGGCCCGCGTCGCCTCGCTTGCGGGCGCGCTGGCCGCCCGCGGCGTGACCAAGGGCGACCGCGTCATCATCTACATGCCGATGGTGCCCGAGGCGGTCGAGGCGATGCTGGCCTGCGCCCGCATCGGTGCCATCCACTCGGTCGTCTTCGGGGGCTTTGCCGCCAACGAGCTTGCCGTCCGGATCGACGACGCCAAACCCAAGGCCATCCTCGCCGCCTCCTGCGGGATCGAGCCGGGCCGCGTCGTGCACTACAAGCCTCTGCTCGACGCCGCCATCGAACAGGCCAGCCACAAGCCCGACTTCTGCGCCATCCTTCAACGCGAGCAGGAGGTGGCAAAGCTGACCCCCGGCCGCGATCTCGACTGGCACGAATTCCAGTATGGCGTCACACCCGCGACCTGCGTGCCCGTTGAAGGCAACCACCCGGCCTATATCCTGTACACTTCGGGCACGACCGGCCAGCCAAAGGGCGTTGTGCGTCCGACCGCGGGCCACCTTGTCGCGCTGAACTGGACGATGGGCGCGATCTACAACGTCAGGGCGGGCGACGTCTTCTGGGCCGCCTCCGACGTGGGCTGGGTCGTGGGCCACAGCTACATCTGCTATGGCCCCCTGATCGCCGGCTGCACCACCATCGTGTTCGAGGGCAAGCCCGTCGGCACCCCCGACGCGGGCACCTTCTGGCGCGTCATTGCCGACCACAAGGTCAAATCCTTCTTCACCGCACCCACCGCCTTCCGCGCGATCAAGCGCGACGACCCCGAAGGCAGGCTTGTGGGCGACTACGACCTGTCGTCGCTGCAGGCGCTGTATCTTGCCGGCGAACGCGCCGACCCCGCCACCATCGAATGGGCGCAGGCCAAGCTGGGCGTCCCTGTCATCGACCACTGGTGGCAGACCGAAACCGGCTACGCCATCGCCGCCAACCCGCTGGGGATCGAGCTTCTGCCCGTCAGGATCGGCAGCCCCTCGGTCGCCATGCCGGGCTACGACGTTCAGGTTCTCGACGAAGGCGGCCACCCGGTTGCCCCCGGCACGCTCGGCGCCATCGCGGTGAAACTGCCGCTGCCGCCCGGCACGCTGCCCACCCTCTGGAACGCCGAGGAGCGGTTCCGCAAATCCTACCTCAGCCACTTCCCCGGCTATTACGAAACCGGCGACGCGGGCTTCATCGACGAGGATGGCTACCTCTACATCATGGCCCGCACCGATGACGTCATCAACGTCGCGGGTCACCGCCTGTCGACCGGAGCGATGGAAGAGGTTCTGGCCAGCCATCCCAATGTCGCGGAATGTGCGGTCATCGGCATCGCCGATGCGCTCAAGGGCCAGGTTCCGGTTGGCTTTGTCTGCCTGAACAAGGGCGCGAACCGGGTGCCGGCCGAGGTCGCGAAGGAATGCATCACCCTCATGCGCGACCGCATCGGCCCGGTCGCCGACTTCAAGCGCGCGCTTGTGGTCGACCGCCTGCCCAAGACCCGCTCGGGCAAGATCCTGCGCGGCACCATGGCAAAGATCGCCGACGGGGCAGAGTTCAAGACCCCCGCCACCATCGATGACCCGGCGATTCTCGACGAGATCCGCGCCGCGCTTGCCACTCTGCCGAAGGGTTGAAGCGGGACCCGGACGCTTTTGACACGCCGATAACCGGCCCGGGCAAGGCTGATCCGGACCAATCCGGCCTATTGTCGACATGTCCGCGAACAGAGGCACAGCAAGACCCGTTGGCGCATCGGAACGGATCGCGTAGAACGAATGCATCATGCAACCCTGCATTGCATTCCTTCGCCGCCAGCCCCGGCTGGCCATACAACGGGACGCCGGATGAACCAGCCGGATCGTCCCGAACAGGTCAGGTTTGATGCAGAAGGCTCCCCTGCGCAGCACCGGCTGGTGGCAATGGATGCAGCCGAACTGGCACAACTCGGTCACGACCTGCGTTCTGCCCTGGCCGACATCATCGGCGGCCTGCGCCTGATCGACCAGACCGACCTCGGCGCGGACACCCAGCGCCAGCTCGAACGGATCCGGTCATCGGGCGAGGTTCTGGCGCGCCTGCTCGAGGAAAGCCTCACCGCCATGCTGGGCGAAGAGATCTGCGCCGACGGCCCGACACCGACAATCCAGATGGCCCGTTTCCTCTATGATCTCGAGGTGCGCTGGTCGGGCCGTGCCGCGGAAAGGGGCATGGCGCTCGACATTCAGGTGGCCGAAAACGTGCCCTCGGTCATCGCGGTTGACCGCATCGCACTGGAACGGATCCTGTCCAACACCCTGTCGAACGCGATCAAGTATTCCGACGGCGGCAACGTCACCATGTTCGTCGGCCTTGGGGCCGACAACGCCCTTGCCTTTTCGGTGCAGGATTCCGGCCCGGGCTTTTCCAGCGCCGCGCTTGACCGGCTGTTCGAATACGAGGGCCGCCCCGAGGGCACCAGCAAACCCGGCCATGGCCTCGGCATGCACATCTCGCACGGGATGGCAAAGCGCATCGGCGGCACCATCGCGGTCGAAAACACCCTCCAGGGTGCCATCGTCACGCTGTCCCTTCCCGAAACATGCTGGCGACACGAAGGCCCCCTGACGGCCGGGCCGCTGCCCGACCTCAGTGCCGTGAAGATCCTGCTTGCCGAAGACTCGCTGACCAATCAGCTGCTGATCGGCCAGATGCTGGCGGACATGGGGGCCGAGGTCGAGATCGCCTCGGACGGGCTCGAGGCCCTGCACTGGCTCGACCGCGAGACGTTCGACATCGTCCTGGTCGACATCGACCTACCCCGGATGTCCGGGCTCGACGTTATCCGCGCGATGCGCGCGCGCGAACACATGCATGCCCAGACCCCCGTCGTTGCCGTCACCGCCTATACGCTCCGCGAAAAGCGCGAAGAGATCTACAAGGCGGGGGCGGACGCCGTTCTGGCCAAGCCCGTCGCCGGGATCGAGGCGCTCGGCCTTGCGGTCCATGCCGCGCTTGACCGCTACCACGGCCGCGCCCGGCCCGAGTCCGGTTCCGCGCCCAGTTCTGCGGTGAACGCCGCAACGTTCGACAATCTTCTTCGGATCGCAGGGGAAAGCGGCGTGCCCGAACTTCTGTTCCGCCTGACGACAGACCTTGAACGGACCGCGACTGCCTTGCGGGCCGGCCTCGAATCCGGGGACCAGACCGCCATCCGTGCCGAAACCCATGTGCTCATCGCGCTGGCAGGGGCCGTAGGCGCAGAACAGTTGCAGAAGATGTCCGAGGCCCTGAACGCCTCTGCGCATCGACGGACCGACACCATGCGCGACACCCTCGGGCACGAGACGCTTGCGCAGGTCGGCCAGCTGGTGTCTTACGTCAGGTCGCGCGCGGCCCAAGCAGGGACGGTCCTGGAATGACCCAGCTTCTCCTGATCGAAGATACCCCCTCGCTGCAGCTGGTTTACGAATCCATGCTGCGCGGCGCGGGCCATGTCGTGCGCAGCGAGGCGAACGCCGCCGACGGCCTGCGCGCCTTCCGCGACCTCGAACCCGAGGTGGTGCTGCTTGACCTGATGCTGCCCGACCGCGACGGCCTCGACCTGATGCGCGAGATGCTGTCGATCCGCCCGGAAACGACCGTCGTGGTCATCACCGCCAACGGCTCGATCAACAAGGCGGTGAATGCGATGCGCGCCGGGGCGCATGAGTTTCTGGTCAAGCCCTTCGACGAACAGCGCTTTCTCGGTGCGGTCGGCAACGCGCTCGCCTCGTCGCGCGGCAAGGCCCCGCCTGCCTCGGCCCCCCGCGTCCAGGTGCCCGCCGCCTTGGGCGACATGATCGGCAGCTCTGCCCCGATGCTCGAGGTCTATGCCAAGATCCGCTCGGTCGCCCGCTCGATGGCCACGGTCTTCATCACCGGCGAAAGCGGCACCGGGAAAGAGCTTTGCGCCCAGGCGGTCCACGACCTGTCGCCCCGCGCCTCGGCCCCCTTCGTTCCCCTGAACTGCGGCGCAATCCCTTCGGAACTGCTCGAATCCGAGGTCTTCGGTCACCTCAAGGGGTCCTTCACCGGTGCTATTGCCGACAAGAAGGGCGCAGCCGCAGCCGCCGACGGCGGCACGCTTTTCCTCGACGAAATCTGCGAGCTGGACCTGAACCTGCAGACCAAGCTCCTGCGTTTCCTGCAGACATCGACGATCCAGCCCGTCGGCGCGACCAAGCCGCGCAAGGTCAACGTCCGCATCATCTGCGCGACCAACCGCGACCCGCTCGAGGCCGTTCGCGAGGGGCGCTTCCGCGAAGAC
>JBJOQI010000078.1:0-8495 GCA_046050045.1 Pseudomonadota bacterium
GGCAACCTGCGCGACATGCTGCGGCGGATCATACCCGCGAACGACGCGCGCAGGCACCTGACGATGGTGGTGCCGAGCCTGCTGGTCGAAGGGCTGACGCTTGCCGGCGAGTGACCTGCCCCTGCTTCTCGACGCGGCAGAGGCGGCGGGTGCCATCGCGATGCGCTACTGGCGGAAGTCGCCCGAAGCCTGGGACAAGGGCGCGGGCGCGGGGCCGGTCAGCGAGGCCGATCTGGCGGTGAACGACATGCTGGCGCGGGAGTTGCGCGCGGCCAGGCCCGGTTACGGCTGGCTGTCGGAAGAGACGCCCGACGACCCGGCACGGCTGGCGACCGCGCGGCAGTTCATCCTCGACCCGATCGACGGCACGCGGGCCTTCCTCGATGGCAACGACAGTTTCGCCCATGCGCTGGCCGTGGCCGAGGCCGGGCAGATCGTGGCAGCCGTGGTGCATCTGCCCGCAAAGGGGCTGACTTATGCGGCGGTGGCGGGCGGCGCGGCCACGCTGAACGGCGAGGTGATCCGCGCCTCGGACAGGGTGGCGGCCGAGGGCGCGACGGTTCTGGCGGCCAAGGCCGCGCTGATGCCGGACCACTGGCAGGGCGGACAGGTGCCGGGGTTCCAGCGGATGTTCCGCGCCTCGCTGGCCTGGCGGCTGTGCCTGGTGGCCGAGGGGCAGTTCGACGCGATGCTGACGCTGCGCCCGACCTGGGAATGGGATGCCGCGGCAGGGAGCCTGATCGCCGAACGCGCGGGCGCGCGGGTGACGGACCGCAGGGGCCGGGTGCTGGCCTTCAACGCCCCCGACCCCCGTGCCGACGGGCTGATTGCCGGTGCGGCGGGGGTGCAGGCGGACCTGCTGGGACGGCTGGCGGGGTGACCCGAACCGCTTCAGTCTGGGCGCTTGACCGCTGCACCTAGGCACGTCGGGCGGATCAGGAAAGGCATCGCCTTTCCCCGCCCGTGGAGATCACGCCACAGCAAGACCGCATCCGCCAGCATGACAGAGGCCAGCGCCCGTCCCGGGCGGCGCTAAGCGCCCGCCGGGCGCTGGCCAGGAGCCTTGGCACCCGGCGGGCGCGGGGATTGCGGCGTTGCGTGGCCTTGGCGATGGCCGAGGCCAATCGACGGACAGCGCGTGCCTCACCACTCGAACGCCGCGACCTGCCGCCGCTTGCCCAGCGTGAAGGCGTCCGCCACATGCACCATCGGCGTCAGGTCCATGTCGGACTGCCCCTTGCGCACCAGGTCCGCCATCCGTGCGTAAAGCCCTGCGTATTCGCGATCCGGCCCCTCTGACGCCAGCGCGCCGCCAAGCCACAGCTTTGATCCGCCCATCGTCAGGCGCATCGCGCCCTCCTGACAGACGACGTCGATGTCCCAGGTCTGCGGGCCTTCCTGCAACCAGTCGAGCGCCATCGTCACCTTCGCCCCTGCCGGATGGGCAAAGCCCAGCGCCGCCGCGACCGGGGTGTCGCGGTTGGCGGGGAAGTCGAGGGTCGCAGCCGACAGGTGAATGGGCTCGGGCAGGATTTCGGTCATGATCGACAGGGCGTTGATCCCGGGGTCGAAGACGCCAAGCCCGCCCGGCTCCCATACCCAGTCCTGACCGGGGTGCCAGCGGCGTACGTCTTCCTTCCAGGTCACCTCCATCCGGATCAGCTGTTTGCCCTTCAGCCAGTCCTTCGCGGCGGCAACCCCGTGGGCATAGCGCGAATGCCAGGTCGCCATGATGCTGACGCCCCGGTCACGGGCCAGGCGTTCGAGCGCGTGGCATTCGGCAAGGCTCTGCCCCGGCGGCTTTTCCAGCATCACATGGCGGCCCGCGGCAAGGCAGGCGGCAGCATAGGCAAAGCGCGGCTGCGGCGGGATGGCGAGCGAGACGACCGGGATGTCGGGCCGCGCCGCCAGCATTTCCTCGACCGTGGCGTAGCGGTCCACGCCATCCACGCCCGCGTTGCGGCTGACGGTGGCGGCAAGTTCCCAGTCCTCGCCGCCGCTGATTGCCGGGATGTGCTGGTCCCGCGCGATCTTGCCGATGCCGACCAGGGCAACCTTGGTGCGCGCCATCTCAGTGGCTTTCGCGGGCGACCGCATTGCCGCGGCAGCCCTTGAGGAAGTCGAAGTCGGCACCGGTATGCGCCTGTTCCACCCGGTCGTGGTAGAGTTGCGCATAACCGCCATCGGGGCGCGGCACGGCGGGCTGCCACGCGGCCAGCCGCGCGGCCAGTTCCGCGTCGGAAATGTCCAGATGCAGGCGGCGGTTCTTCACGTCCAGCTCGATGAAGTCGCCCGACCGCACCACCGCGAGCGGCCCGCCCGCCGCCGCCTCGGGCGAGGTGTGCAGGACCACGGTGCCATAGGCGGTGCCCGACATGCGGGCATCCGATATCCGCACCATGTCGGTGATGCCCTTGCGCAGCACCTTGGGCGGCAGGCCCATGTTGCCGACCTCGGCCATGCCAGGGTAGCCCTTGGGGCCGCAGTTCTTCATCACCATGATGCAGTTCTCGTCGATGTCGAGGTTCTCGTCCTCGATCCGGGCCTTGTAGTCGTCGATGTCCTCGAACACGACCGCGCGGCCCCGGTGCTGCATCAGCGCGGGCGTCGCGGCCGAGGGCTTCAGCACCGCGCCATTGGGCGCAAGGTTGCCCTTGACCACGACGATGCCGCCCGATTGGGTCAGCGCCTTGTCGGCCGGCAGGATCACGTCCTCGTTGTGGTTCTGCACGTCCTTGACCTGATCCCACATGGTCTGGCCGCTGACGGTCAGCGCGTTCTTGTTCAGCATCCCGGCCTCGCCCAGCCGTTTGATGACGACGGGCAGGCCGCCGGCGTAGAAGAATTCCTCCATCAGGTATTTTCCCGATGGCATCAGGTTCACGACGGTGGGGACGTCGCGGCCCCAGTCGTCCCAGTCGTTCAGCGTCAGGTCGATCCCGACGCGGCCCGCAATGGCCAGCAGGTGGATCACGGCATTGGTGGACCCGCCGATCGCGGCATTGGTGCGGATCGCGTTCTGGAAGGCCTCGCGCGTCAGGATGTCTGACGGCTTCAGGTCGTCCTTCACCATCTGCACGATCCGCCGCCCGGTGATCTGCGCCATCATCCGGCGGCGACTGTCCACCGCCGGGATCGCGGCATTGCCCGACAGCGCCATGCCCAGCGCCTCGGCCATGCTGGCCATGGTGCTGGCGGTGCCCATCGTGTTGCACGATCCGGGGGACCGGCTCATGCTGGCCTCGGCCTCGACGAATTCCTCGGCTGTCATCTCGCCGGCCTTCACGGCCTCGCTGAATTTCCACAGGTGGGTGCCGGACCCCACGCGTTCGCCCTTGTAATAGCCGTTCAGCATCGGGCCGCCGGTGACCATGATCGTCGGCAGGTCGACCGAGGCCGCACCCATCAGCAGGCTGGGCGTGGTCTTGTCACAGCCCACAAGGCAGACGACGCCGTCCATCTGCTGGCCGCGGATGGTCTCCTCGACCGCCATGGCGGCCAGGTTGCGGAACATCATGGCGGTCGGGCGGAAGCCGGATTCCGAGACCGAGAACACCGGCACGTCGACCGGGAAGCCACCCGCCTCATACACGCCGTGCTTCACCCGCTGGGCGAGGTCGTAGAGATGCGCGTTGCAGGGATTGAGCTCGGAATAGGTGTTCAGGATGCCGATCACCGGGCGCCCGTCGAAGAGGTCGGCCGGGAAGCCCTGGTTCTTCATCCAGCCGCGGTGATAGATCGCGTCCTTCGACATGCCGCCGAACCACTCCTGCGAGCGCAGCTTGCGGGGCCATTTGGCGGGCTTGAAGGCCATGATCTTCTCCTAAAGCTGGGTGACGGCGACCGCACCCGGCTGGGGCGGCAACTGGTTGAGCGGATTGCGCAGCGGCAGGCCGAAGGCCGGGGCCTCGATCTCGAACACGTCGCCCTGCGCGGGCTTCACCCCGTCGGCGAAGGACAGGGTGGCGGTGCCGAAGCAATGGACGTGCACATCGCCCGGCTGTCGGAAGACGTCATACTTGAAGTGATGGTGTTCGAGGTTGGCGAGCGTATGGCTCATGTTCGCCTCGCCCGAGGCGAAGGGCTTTTCCCAGACCACCTTTCCGCCGCGGCGGATGCGCGACATGCCCTGCACGTCGGCGGGCGCCTCGCCCACCAGAAGCTCGGGCCCGAAGGAACAGGGCCGCAGCTTGGAATGCGCGAGCCAGAGGTAGTTCACCCGTTCGGTGATGTGGTCAGAGAACTCGTTGGCCAGCGCGAAGCCCAGACGGAAGGGGCGGCCATCGGGGGCGATGACATAGATGCCGGCCAGTTCCGGTTCCTCGCCCGCGTCGCCGGCAAAGCCCGGCGAGACCAGAGCCGCACCCGGCGCGACGGCCATGCTGCCATTGCCCTTGTAGAACCATTCGGGCTGCACGCCGACCTGCCCGGCCTCGGGGCGGCCGCCCTCCAGCCCCATGCGGAACATGCGCATGGAATCAGTCATCGCCTTGTCGTCGGTCTCGGCTGCCTTGGCGTGCATCGCGTCGCGGGTCGCGGCGCTGCCCAGGTGGGTCAGGCCGGTGCCGGTGATGTGCAGGTGCGCCGGGTCGTCGTGGTGGATCGGGTTCAGAAGCCGCCCCTCGTCATAGGCGAGCGCCAGATCGACCGGCGAACCGAGGCCCAGTCGCCCGATCAGCGCGGCCAGCGTCGTGCCTTCGGCCGCGGCGCGCAGCGCGAGATCGCGGACCGAGGTCGCGCCGTGCACCTCGTAGGCCTCGCTGCCCTGCCGGGCGACGACGACGATCTTGCCCGAGGGCGCGCGGACCTGAGACAGCAACATCCCCGTTACCCCTGCTTCTGCTTGTTGTAGACGTCGAAGATGACGGCGGCGAGCAGCACCAGACCCTTGATGACCTGCTGGTAGTCGATGCCGATGCCCATGATCGACATGCCGTTGTTCATCACGCCCATGATGAAGGCGCCGATCACGACGCCCACGATCTTGCCCGAACCGCCCGCCATCGAGGCACCGCCGATGAAGACGGCGGCAATGACGTCAAGCTCGAACCCGACCCCCGCCTTGGGGGTCGAGGAATTGAGCCGCGCAGTCACGATCATGCCCGCCAGCGCGGCGAGGACGCCCATGTTGACGAAGCACAGGAAGGTCAGCCGGTCGGCGTTGATGCCCGACAGCCGCGCCGCCTTGAGGTTGCCGCCGACGGCATAGATGCGGCGGCCGGCGGTCGTACTTTCGGTGAAGAAGGCGTAAAGCACGATCAGCACCGACATCACCATCAGCACGTTCGGCAGGCCGCGGAAGGTGGCAAGCTTCCAGCCCACGAAGATCAGCGCGGCGGCAAGGATCGCGTTGCGGATCCAGAACAGCCCCGTCGATTCCTGCGCGATGCCATAGGCCGCGTTGCGCTGCCGCGCCTGCCAGCCGGTCCAGAGGATGACCAGCGCGGCCAGAACCACGGCGGCGACGGCGGTGATGTTGGGCTTGCCCACCATGAAGATGTCGGGGATGAAGCCGTTCGACAGGGCCTGGAACGACTTGGGGAAGGGTCCGATGTTCTGCCCGTTCAGAAGCCAGAGCGTCAGGCCGCGGAACACCAGCATCCCGGCCAGCGTCACGATGAAGGACGGGATGCGCCAGTAGGCGATCCAGTAGCCCTGCGCCGCGCCAATGACGCCACCCATGACCAGAACTGCCGGTATCGCCAGCGCCACCGGCCAGTCCCAGTGCACGATCATCACCGAGGCCAGAGCTCCGGTGAAGGCCGCGACCGAGCCCACCGACAGGTCGATGTGCCCCGCGACGATGACCAGAAGCATGCCCAGCGCCATGATGATGACGTAGGAGTTCTGCAGGAAGATGTTGGTGATGTTCTGCGCCGACAGGAAATCGACGCCCTGCGTGGCGCGGACCAGCACCGTGAAGAAGACGACGATGGCGATCAGCGCCATCAGCATCCCGTTTTCGCGCAGGTTCGCCTTGAACCCTGCCCCGGACGACTGCGCTTCGGCAGCCTTGACTTCGATCTGGGTCATCAGAGCCCCTCCCCTAGTGGCTCACGATCAGGGACATGATGCGTTCCTGACTGGCTTCGGCGGCAGTGAGTTCGCCCACCAGCGCGCCCTCGTTCATCACATAGATCCGGTCGCACATGCCCAGGATCTCGGGCATTTCCGACGAGATCATAACCACGCCCTTGCCCTCGTCGGCCATGCGGTTCATCAGGCCGTAGATCTCGAACTTGGCCCCCACGTCGATGCCGCGGGTCGGTTCATCGAGGATCAGCACGTCGGGTTCGGTGAACATCCACTTCGACAGCACGACCTTCTGCTGGTTGCCGCCCGACAGGTTCACGACCTTCTGGAACACGCTCGGCGTGCGGATGTTCATCGCCTTGCGGTAGCGCTCGGCCACGCCCTGCTCCTCGGCCTTGTTGAGGATGCCGCCCTTGGCCACGCCGTCGAGGTTGGCCAGGCTGATGTTGCGCAGGATCGGCTCGTCCAGGATCAGGCCCAGCGCCTTGCGGTCCTCGGTGACATAGGCCAGGCCCGCATCCACCGCCTTGACCACGGTCGAGCAATCGGCCGGCTGGCCCTTGATGCGGACCTCGCCGCTGATGTTGCGGCCATAGCTGCGGCCAAAAAGGCTCATCGCCAGTTCGGTGCGCCCCGACCCCATCAGGCCGGCGATGCCCACGATCTCGCCCTTGCGGACGGTGAAGTTCACGTTGCGGATGATCTGGCGGTCGGCGTGTTCGGAGTGGAAGGCGCACCAGTTCCGCACCTCCATCAGCACCTCGCCGGGGTTGCGGTCGCGCTCGGGGTAGCGGTGCGCCATGTCGCGGCCCACCATGTCGCGGATGATCCGCTCTTCACTGATGTCCTTGCGGTCGAGGGTCGAGACGGTGGACCCGTCGCGCAGCACGGTGATGCGGTCGGCGACGCGGCTGACCTCGTTCAGCTTGTGCGAGATCAGGATCGAGGTGATGCCCTGCGCCTTCAGTTCCAGCAGCAGGTCGAGCAGTTTCTGGCTGTCGGTTTCCTGCAGCGCGGCGGTCGGCTCGTCGAGGATCAGGAGCCGCACGTCCTTGGCCAGCGCCTTGGCGATCTCGATCAGCTGCTGCTTGCCGACGCCCAATGTCTCGACCGTGGTGGTCGGGGGTTCGTGCAGGCCGACCTTGGCCAGCAGACTGTCGGTGCGGGAATAGGCCTCGGGCCAGTTGATGACGCCGTTCTTCGCCACCTCGTTGCCCAGAAACAGGTTCTCGGCGATCGACAGCAGCGGGATCAGCGCAAGTTCCTGGTGGATGATGATGACGCCTTCCGCCTCGCTGTCGCGGATGCCCGCGAAGGTGGCAGGCTTGCCGTCGATCAGGATGTCGCCCTCGTAGGTGCCATGCGGATAGACGCCCGACAGCACCTTCATCAGGGTCGACTTGCCGGCGCCGTTCTCGCCGACAAGGGCGTGGATCTCGCCCTTTTCCACCGTGAGGTTCACATGGTCGAGCGCGCGGACCCCCGGGAAGGTCTTGCTGATCGACTTCATTTCGAGAAGCGCGGGCATGGCGGGTTCCGTTCGGGCGGACGGTCGGGTGTGAAAAGGGGCCTGCCCGCTTGCGCGGACAGGCCAGTCTGTCCTGGGAGACAGCTTATTTCAGCTGGTCAGCCGTGTAGTAGCCCGAATCGACCAGCGTGGCCTGAATGCCGTCGACGCCCAGCGCGACCGGCTTCAGCAGGTAGGACGGCACGACCTTGACGCCGTTGTCATAGGTCTTGGTGTCGTTGATTTCCGGCTCGCCGCCCGACAGGACCGCGTCGACCAGCTTCACGGTGACCTTGGCCAGCTCGCGGGTGTCCTTGAAGACGGTCGAGTACTGCTCGCCCGCCATCATCGACTTGACCGAGGCGATCTCGGCGTCCTGGCCGGTGACGCAGGGCATCGCGAGGTCGCCCGAGCCGTAGCCCACGCCCTTGACCGACGACAGGATGCCGATCGACAGCCCGTCATAGGGCGACAGCGCGCCGTTCAGGACCTTGTCGCCGTAGTTGGCCGACAGCAGGTTGTCCATCCGGGCCTGGGCCACGGTGCCGTCCCAGCGCAGCGTGCCGACCACGTCCATGCCCTGCTGGCCCGAAGGAATGGCGATGTCGCCCGCGTCGATCATCGGCTGCAGGACCGACATCGCGCCGTCGTAGAAGAAGAAGGCGTTGTTGTCGTCCGGCGAGCCGCCGAACAGTTCCACGCTCCACGGCTTCACGTCGGCGAAGCGCTCTTTGAGACCGGCAACCAGCGATTCCGCCTGCTGCACGCCGACCTTGAAATTGTCGAAGGTGGCGTAGTAGTCGACCGAACCGGAGTCGCGGATCAGGCGGTCATAGGCGATGACCTTGATGCCAGCGGCGGCGGCGTTGTCCAGCGCGTTCGACAGCGTCGTGCCGTCAATGGCAGCGATGACCAGCACATCGACGCCCGTGGTGATCATGTTCTCGATCTGGGC
>JBJOQI010000079.1:0-6136 GCA_046050045.1 Pseudomonadota bacterium
GATCGGGGCGGGGTTCGCCGGGGTGCTGTTTGCCGGAACGGTGATCGGCCTGCCGATGCTGCTGGACCGCGAGGTCGATTTCGTGACGGCGATCATTACCTCGTTCCGGGTCGTGACCGAAAACCCGGGGGTAATGCTGGTCTGGGCCGGGATGATCGCCGTGGCAATGTTCGCGGCGATGCTGCCGATGTTCCTGGGCCTGCTGGTGGTGCTGCCGCTGTTCGGACACGCGACCTGGCATCTGTACCGCCGCGCAGTGCCCTGAAACGGTTCGGGCACCCGGTGGGGTGCCCGATAAGACTGCCGGCAAGTGACCCGCGCGGTCAGGCCGGGTCGGCGCCCGTCATCGGCGGCAGGGCGAGGTTCTGGCCCTGGCCCAGCGGGTCGTCCTGACGCTGCACCGAGCCTTCGAAATGCGCGCCGCTTTCGATCGCGATGGTCTTGTGGATGATGTCGCCCTCGACCCGGGCGGTCGAGGTGAGGCGGACCTTGAGGCCGCGGACACGACCCACGACGCGGCCGTTCACCACGATGTCGTCGGCCACGATCTCGCCGCGGATGGTCGCGGTTTCGCCGACGGTCAGCAGGTGCGCGCGGATGTCGCCCTCGACCGTGCCCTCGACCTGGATGTCACCGGTGGTCTTGAGGTTGCCGACGATCGTCAGATCCGAGGACAGGACCGAGGCGACGGCCTTGCCGCGCGGGGTGGCGGGCATGAAGTCGCTGGTCGGACGCGGCACAACCGCATCGGCGAACTTGGGCTTTTCCGCTTCGGGCGTGGATTTCGGCCCCGGTTCATTGATCCTGCTTTTAGAAAACATTCGTTCCTGCCTTGATGAAGGTCATCGGGTTGACCGCATTGCCGCCCACACGGACTTCGTAGTGCAGGTGCGTCCCGGTCGACCGCCCGGTGTTCCCCATATCACCGATCCTGTCGCCGCGCGATACCCTGTCACCCACGTTCACGCGGATTTCGGACAGGTGGCCGTAGCGGGTTTCAAGCCCGAAGGCGTGGCGCACGGTGACAAGCTTGCCATAGCCGCTTTCCCAGCCGGCATGGGTCACGACGCCATCGGCGGTGACCAAGACCGGCGAGCCGTAGCCCCCCGCCAGATCGACGCCTTCGTGCATCCGGCCCCAGCGGCGGCCATAGGGCGAGGTGAAGCGGAACGAGGTCTTGAGCGGCATCGCGAAGGGCGCCTTTTCGGCGGCGATGCGGTACATGTTCATCCGGTCGAGGCCTTCGAGGATGGAATTGGCGCGGTCCATGTCGGGGTCGGCCTCGGCCCGGCCAGAGGTCGAGACAGAGGGGGTCAGCGGCATCAGCGGGCCGCCGAGCCCGGAGTAGCCGGACCTGATTTCGTCGAGCAGGTCGGTCGGGTCCATGCCGGCTTCGGTGAACATGCGGTCGAGCGGTTCCATCGAGACGGTCACGGCCTCTTCCAGGCGCTCGAAGATTCCGTCGTGGCGTTCTTCCAGCAGGCGCATGTCATAGGCGATGCGCTCGGCCTCTTCCGCGGCCTGGGCGGCTTCGCGCGCCATGGCGTCGCGTTCGCTGGCGGCCATGCCCAGGGCCGAGGTGACGACCTCGAGCGTGGCGGCAAGGTCGCCTGCGGCGATCTCGGTCGAGCCCGCTCCGGGGGCCTCGCCCGCCGCGGCCAGACGCAGCGCCTCGGCCTCGGCGCGGGCGGTGTCGCGTTCCTGCATCGTGCGGCGCAGGGTGCCCTGAATGACGCCGATGCCGGTTTCGAGTTCCTTGCGGCGCTCCTCGAGGGCGAGCAGCTGCGACTGCATCGCCGAGACCTGGGCCAGGGCGACGCTGAAGCGTTCCTGCGCGGCCAGCGCCTCGGCGGCGCGGGTGTCGCGTTCGCTGGACAGGGCGTCGAGACGGTCCTCGAAGACGGCCTGTGCCCGGCGGGCCAGGTCGCGGGCGTTGCCCGAGGAAATCGCGTCGAAGAAGAAGATCGCCGAGGCCACGATCGTCCAGGCGATCAGCAGCGCGCCGCCGGTCAGGGCCAGGGCCTGCGTCAGCGGCTTGAGGCGGACGAAACGGGTTTCGGTATCCGACTTCAGGAACAGGCGCTGCTCCGGAAGATGGCGTTCTAGCGCCGTATTCAGGCGTTGGATCAGACGTCCAGGCAAATCTTCCGTCCCGTGCAGCTTCGAGGAAGGGGCGGCTATCCCCCGATGCAGCCCCCGCACCGGGGTTAACAAGCAGGCTGCAGCGTCGCAACATTTTTCACCCCGTCGCACCGGCTGCGCGGGTCGCAGGAATGACTCTGGGCAGATTCCCGCCGAAGGCGAGGGGCTTATGGCGCGCCGTCCCCCTCGGCGAGCGGCCAGTAGAAGTCCGGGGGCAGGCCCGCCTCGGCGCGTTTCTCGGCGTTGAAGGGGGGCTTCAGCGTGCTGTGGAAATAGCGCCGCACGAGGTCGTGGAAGGCGTCCTTCGGGTCGCGGTTGTCGCGTCCGCAGAGGAAGTTGAACCACTTCGAGCCATAGGCGACATGGCCGACCTCTTCGGCGTAGATCGTGTTCAGCGCCTCGACCGCGTGGTCGATGCCGGCGGTCTGGAACAGCGCGATCATGCCGGGCGTGACATCGAGCCCGCGGGCTTCGAGCACCATCGGCACGACGGCGAGGCGGCCCATCAGGTCGTCCCGGGTATCCTCGGCGGCGCGCCACATCTCGGCATGGGCGGGAAGCGCGCCGTAATGGCTGCCAAGACGTTCAAGGCAATCGCACATCAGGTTGAAATGCTTGGATTCCTCGTCGGCGGCCTTGACCCAGTCGTCATAGAAGCCCGGCGGCATCGGGACATGGCCGAAGCGGGCGATGATGTCCCAGTGCAGGTCGACGGCGTTCAGCTCGATATGCGCGACGGCATGCAGAAGCGCGATGCGACCGGCTTCGGACCCCGGGCGGCGGCGCGGCATGTCGCGCGGGGGCAGCAGGTCGGGTTTCGCAGGCCGGGCCGGGCGGTCGGGGGGCGTCGCAGTGCCCACCGGCATCGGTTGCCCGGCGGCGCGGGCGGCAAACCAGCGGGCCGCATGGGCGCGCGACAGCGCGGTCTTGGCGCGGCCGTCGCCCGTGGTCAGGACGGCGACCGCCATGTCGGCGAGCGTCTCGGTCACAGTGCCCGGACCGCGGCCAGAACCTCGTCGGCGTGGCCCTCGACGCTGACCTTTTCCCAGACGCGGGCGACGGTGCCGCTGGCGTCGATCAGGAAGGTGGCGCGCTGGATGCCCATGTAGGTCTTGCCGTACATGCTTTTCTCGACCCAGACGCCGTAGCGTTCGCAGGTGTCGCCGGTCTCGTCCGAGGCGAGGATCACGCCGAGCCCGTGCTTGCGGCAGAACTTTTCATGCGATTTCACGCTGTCCTTCGAGATGCCGATGACGGTGGCGCCGGCGGCGTCGAACTGGGCCTTGAGGCGGGTGAAGTCGATGCCTTCGAGCGTGCAGCCGGGCGTGTCGTCCTTGGGGTAGAAGTAGACCACGGCCTTGCCGCCGTGCAGGGCGGCAAGCGAGACGGTCTGGCCGCCGTCGCGGGGAAGGTCGAAGGCGGGGGCGGGGCTGCCTGCGGTTATCATCTGGCTGTGATCCTGTTGGGTGTCGATGCGGAGTACGTTTTAATTCCCGGTCGTGAAAGATAAAGGGTGCGGCGGGCAGATGGGCGACGGAACGCATGGGCGGCGAGGACAGCGACCTGCAGAAGGGTGAACCGGCCAAAGGGCCGGGGGCGCCGTCGCAGGCCGCGCGGACTGCGGCCCGCGCGCGGGCGCATTGGTGGGTGCATCCGGTGCGCACGCTGGCGCGGGTGCTGCTGGTCGTCTTTCTGGTGATGTTCGCGGGACTGGCGATCACCGGGCGGCCGCTGCCTGCGCCGGACGTTGCGGTGGGTTGGGTCGAGACCCGCGCCAACGCGGCGCTGGCCGGGGTGGCCGAGGTCCGGCTTGGCGGGATCGAGGTGCTGGTCGAGCGCAACCTGATCCCGCGGATCAGCTTCGGGGGCGTGCAGATCCTGTCGCCGGGCGGCGGCACGCTGGCGCTGGTCGAGGAGCTGCGCGCCTCGTTCGATCCGGGGGCGCTGGTGCGGGGGCGGGTCAGCCCGGACAGCCTTAAGCTTGCGGGCGTGACGGTGGCGCTGCGGCGCGACGCCGAGGGGCGGATCGACCTGTTGTCCGACATGCCGGCGGCGGGCGGCAACGTGCCGCGGACGCCGCTTGAACTGCTCGACGCCATCGACCGGGCCTTCGAGGTGCCGGTGCTGGCCGGTCTGGACCGGATCGAGGTCGAGCGGGTGGCGATCCGGCTGGACGACCTGCGCACGGGGCGGCGGTGGGATGTGGCCGACGGCAAGCTGACGCTGGACCAGACCGCCGAGAGCATCGCGGCGGCCCTGGGCTTTGATCTGGCCGGGCCCGGAATGACCCCGGCGCGGGGCGAGATCGACTTTATCAGCCGCAAGGGCAGCCCCGAGGCGCGGATGGAGGCGCGGGTCAGGAACGTCTCGGCCCGCGATCTGGCCGACCAGTCGCCGGCGCTGGCCTGGCTTGCGGCGCTGGATGCGCCGATCTCGGGCAGTTTCCGCACGGCGATCGACGAGGCGGGCGTGGTGGGGCGCACGGTCGCCTCGCTGGCAATCGGACAGGGTGCGGTGCGGCCGACGCAAGAGACGCGGCCCATAGGCTTCCGCGCGGCGACGCTCGACATGAGCTACGACCCGGAGAAGGGCGAGCTGGCCTTTGACAACCTGACCTTCGACAGCCCGCAGCTGCGGCTGAAGGCCGATGGCAAGGCCTGGGTCGAAGATGCCGGAACCGGCCCCGGGGCGCTGGTGGCGCAGATCCGCATGGGTGAGCTTTGGGCAAACCCGGAAGGCGTGTTCTCGGGCGCGGTCGCCTTTGGCGGTGGCGGGGCCGACCTCAAGGTCGACCTGGACCCCTTCTCGGTGACGATCGGCGGGCTCTGGCTGGAGAACGAGGGGCGGCGGATCACCGCCTCGGGCCGGGTGACGGGTGACGAGACGGGCTGGAGCGTCGCGCTGGACACCGGGATGGACCAGATCACCTCGGACCGGTTGCTGGCGCTCTGGCCGGTGGGCGCGGTCCCGAAGACGCGGGCCTGGCTGAAGGAGAACGTCGCGACCGCAGAGCTGAGCGATGTCCATGCCGCCCTGCGGCTGAAGGGGGACGCAGAGCCGCTGCTGTCGCTTGGCTACAGCTTTGCCTCGGCCGAGGTGCGGTTCCTGAAGTCGCTGCCGCCGATCCGGGACGGGCGCGGCTATGCCACGATCGACGGCAACAGCTATGTGATGGTGCTGGACGAAGGCCATGTGATTGCGCCGAAGGGCGGCCGCGTCGAGGTTGACGGCTCGGTGCTGGAAGTTCCCGACATCCGGCTGATACCTGCCCCGGCGCGAGTCACGCTGCGGACCGAAAGCGGCATCACCGCAGCGCTGTCGCTGCTGGACCAACCGCCGTTCCAGTTCCTGACCAAGGCGGGACGCGCGGTCGAGGTGGCCGAGGGCCGCGCCACGCTGGAGTCGGTGCTCGACTTCGCGCTGAAGCCGAAGCTGGGCCCCGGCGAGGTCGGGTTTCTGGTGACGGGTGCGCTGACCGGCGTGTCCTCGGCAACGCTTGTGCCCGGGCGTGTGCTGGCGGCGGAGAGGCTGGAGCTGCGGGCGACGCAGGCGGGGCTGGAGATCTCGGGCAAGGGCACCCTGTCGGGCGTGCCCTTCGACGCCGCCTGGTCGCAGCGCTTCGCGCCCGAGGCCAAGGGGAAAAGCCGGGTTGCGGGGGCGGTCGAGCTGTCGCAGCGGGCGATGGACGCCTTTGGCATCGTGCTGCCGGGCGGGTTCCTGCGGGACAGTGGCACCGGTCTGGTCGCGCTGGAGATCGAGACGGGCAAGCCCGTGGCCTTTCGCCTGACCTCGGACCTGGCGGGCGTGCGGCTGTCGCTGCCGGGGATCGGCTGGAGCAAGCCCGCCGGCACGGCAGGCGAGCTGGCGGTCGAGGGTGTCCTGGGTGCGGTGCCGGTGATCTCGCGCCTCGATCTGGCGGCGGCGGGGCTGACGGCAAGGGGCAAGGCAGGCTTCCGGGCTGACGGCGGGCTGGACCGGATCACCTTTGCCACCG
>JBJOQI010000080.1:0-3780 GCA_046050045.1 Pseudomonadota bacterium
CACCTTCGAGGGCTGGACCGAGGTGGGCCAGGGCTCGCGGGTCCTGAACTCCACCTTCCACGCCTACGCCTACTGCGACCGCTATGCCGATATCGCCAATACCACCGTGGGCCGCTTCGCCAATATCGCCGCGATGACGCGGATCGGCCCGACCGACCATCCCTTCCGCCATGCGGCACAGCACCACTTCCTCTACCGCTCCAGCTACTACTGGCCCGACGCCGAGGACGACGCCGCCTTCTTCGCCGCCCGCGCCGCCCGCCGCACCACCCTTGGCCCCGACTGCTGGATCGGCCACGGCGCCATCATCAAGCCCGAGGTCACCATCGGCGCGGGGGCCATCGTCGCCGCGGGCGCGGTCGTGACCCGGGATGTCGCCCCCTTCGCAATCGTTGCAGGCTGCCCGGCCCTACCCCTTCGCCTGCGCTTTGACCCGGGCGTCATCGACCGCCTGCTCGCGCTCGCCTGGTGGGACTGGGACCACGCCCGCCTCCGCGCCGCGCTGCAGGATTTCCGCAGCCTCCCCGCAGAAGCCTTCCTCGAACGCTATCACGCCTGATCGGCACTGACGGTCAGCGTCACCCGGTCCCCCGCAAACCAGGTCGTGCCGTATTCCACCGGCCGCCCCTCGCCATCCACATTGATCGCGACCGAGCGCAGCACCGGTGCGCCCGGCTGGACCTGCAGCGCCAGCGCCAGCACGGGCGAGGCGACCTTGGCCGTCAGCCGGGTTCCGGCGCGGGTGTAGTCGGTCAGCCCGCAGGCCGACAGCGCCGCCGTGACCGAGCTTTCCTGCCGCATCGCCTCGATCAGACCCGGAAGCCGCTCTGCCGGAAAGGCCGACCGGAACACCGCGACCGGCTGGTCATCTGCCAGCGAGACCCCCTCGATCAGGTGCACCGCCGCGCCCTCTGCCAGGCCCAGCGCCTCGGCCTGCGCCGGTGTCGCGGGCAGGGTTTCCAGCCGGGTGATCCGCCGTGACGGCGTCCGGCCCGAGGCCGCCACGTTCTGGTGGAACCTGACCCGCTTGCCCAGCGCATATTCGGTGGGCCTCGCCGTGACGAAGACCCCGGCCCCGCGCCGTGCATGTACTGCCCCCGAGGCCGCAAGGTCGGCCAGCGCCCGCCTGACCGTATGCCGGTTCACCCCGAACCGCGCGGCAAGCACTGCCTCGGTCGGCAGCCGGTCGCCCGGCCGGTAAAGTCCGGCCGCGATCTCGGCCCCCAGGGCTTCGGCAATCGCGGTCCAGATCGCGGAACGCCCCATGCGCCCCTCCTGTCACCAAAAATTCACACCAAGGCCGTTGGCATTCCGGCCGCCGCACGGCAGTATTTGTCTAGTTGTATATTTATTTCGACAACCCAGCAAGATGTCGAGGAATCGATGACCGAAGCGACCCAGAGCGCACGCAAGGCCTGGATGTCCACGTTGGCGAAGGCGCCTCCCGCCCGGCTGGCCGCCTTGATGCCGGACCTTCCCGCGCATGAGATGCTGCGCCACCCGGAATGCGGGGCCGTCATGGTTCGCGGACGGGTCGGCGGCACGGGCGAGCCCTTCAATCTGGGCGAGATGACGGTCACGCGCTGCTCGGTCCGGCTGGCGGACGGCACCGTGGGCCATGCCTGGGTGCAGGGCCGCGACAAGGCCCACGCGACGCGCGCCGCCGTCGCCGACGCCCTGATGCAGACCGACGCTGCCGCCCGGATCGCGGGCGAAGTGGTCGATGTGCTGCGCGACGAAGCCCAGGCCGCACGCAAGACCCGCGCCGGCAAGGCCGCCGCGACCAGGGTCGAATTCTTCACGCTGGTTCGGGGAGAGGACGCATGATCTCTGACGCGCTTACCGGCGGCTTTGCCGATACCCCTGTCGAGGCCGCCCGCGCATTCCGCGAAGTGCTCGAAGCCCTTGCCCGCCCCGGCACGATCCGCCGCGTCGCCGGGGCGGCCCCGCCCGCGCCCCTGTCGGTCGCGGCCGGGGTGACGCTGCTTACGCTGGCCGACACCACCACGCCCCTGCATCTGGCGGGAGAAGCCGATTGCCCCGCGGTGCGGGCCTGGGTTGCCTTTCACGTCGGCGCGCCGCTCGTCGCGGCCGGGGATGCAGACTTTGCGCTCGGCACCTGGGCCGCGTTGCAGCCAGTCACCCGTTTCCGCATCGGCGAACCCGACTACCCGGACCGCTCGGCGACCCTGATCGTCGAGCTTGACCGCCTGACGAACCACGGCCCCGCCCTGGCCGGACCGGGCATCGACGTGGCGACCTGGCTCAGCCTGCCCGAAACGGCGGCCTTCCGCGCCAACCGCGCCCTTTTCCCGCTGGGCTTCGACACGATCTTCACCCAGGGCGACCGCCTGGCTGCCCTGCCCCGATCCACCCGCGTAGAGGCCATCTGATGTATGTCGCCGTCAAGGGTGGCGAGCGCGCCATCGAGAACGCCCACACCTGGCTTGCCGAGGAACGCCGGGGCGACCCCGCGGTGCCCGAGCTATCGATCCCTCAGATCCGCGAGCAGATGGCACTGGCCGTCAACCGCGTGATGGCCGAAGGCTCGCTTTACGACCCCGATCTGGCCGCGCTCGCCATCAAGCAGGCGCGGGGCGACCTGATCGAGGCGGTCTTCCTGATCCGCGCCTATCGCACGACCCTGCCCCGGCTGGCAGGATCGCTGCCCGTCGATACGTCCGCCATGACCGTCGACCGGCGCATCAGCGCCACCTTCAAGGACTTGCCCGGCGGCCAGATCCTCGGGCCGACCTTCGACTATACCCATCGCCTGCTCGACTTCCGGCTCGCCGCCGAAGGGGCAGAGGTTGCCCCGGCAAGCGAGGCCCCGGCTGCCACGGGGCCGGTGCCCCATGTGACGGAATTTCTGGACCGCGATGGGCTGATCGAGGCGGCGACGCCCTCTGACACCCCCCCGCCCGACCTGACGCGCGCGCCGCTGGAGCTGCCCGCCGACCGTCCGCTTCGGCTCCAGGCGATCACCCGTGGTGACGAGGGCTTCATCCTGTCGATGGCCTATTCGACCCAGCGCGGCTACGGGCGCACCCATGCCTTCGTGGGCGAACTGCGGATCGGCACCGTCGCGGTCGAGGTCGAGGTTCCCGAGCTTGGCTTTGCCGTCGAGGTGGGCGAGGTCGAGCTGACCGAATGCGAGACCGTGAACCAGTTCAAGGGCAGCCGCACCGAACCGCCGCAGTTTACCCGCGGCTATGGTCTGGTCTTCGGGCAATCGGAACGCAAGTCGATCGCCATGAGCCTTGTCGACCGCGCACTGCGCTGGAAGGAGCTGGGCGAGGACGACAGCGGCGCGCCCGCGCAGGACGAGGAATTTGTCCTCTATCACTGCGACAACATCCAGGCGACCGGGTTTCTCGAACACATCAAGCTGCCGCATTACGTCGACTTCCAGTCCGAGCTGGAACTCGTCCGGCGGATGCGCGCCGACGCACAGCCAATGCAGGAGGCGGCGGAATGACCGATCAGGCCTACAACTTCGCCTATCTCGACGAACAGACCAAGCGGATGATCCGCCGCGCGGTTCTCAAGGCCGTCGCGGTGCCGGGCTATCAGGTGCCCTTCGCCAGCCGCGAGATGCCGATGCCCTATGGCTGGGGCACCGGCGGCGTGCAGGTGACTGCGGCCTGCCTGGTGCCCGAGGATCGCCTCAAGGTCATCGACCAGGGGGCCGACGACACCACGAATGCCGTCTCGATCCGCAAGTTCTTCCAGCGCACGGCGGCTGTCGCGGTGACGGAAAGCACCACCGAGGCGACGGTG
>JBJOQI010000081.1:0-3039 GCA_046050045.1 Pseudomonadota bacterium
GGCCGCGTTGACGGCCGAACGGCTGGCGGCGATCGACTGGCCGCGCGGCGGGTTCACTGCGGCGGCGCGGGCCGCGGCACGGGCGCGGGTCGAGGCGGCCGGGCTGCCCACGAAGCGCGACGAATACTGGCGCTATACCGACCCGGCGACGCTGACGGCGGCAACAGTGGCGGCGGCGACGGCCTTTAACGCGGCCGAGCCGCATCTGTTCTCGGGCCGCGACAGGGTGCAGCTGACCTTTGTCGACGGGGTGTTCGACCCCGCGCAGTCCGACGACCCGGCGCTTGCCGGGGTCGAGATCGCCCGCCTGACCGAGGCGGACGCGGCCGACATCCACTGGGCGCAGGGGCTGTACGGACAGCTAGAGGCGCGCGGTCAGGTGCCGGTGGCGCGTCCGCTGGCGGCCTTAAACACGGCGGCGGCGACCGATGGCGTGCTGATCCGGGTGACGGGCAAGGCCGAGAAGCCCGTTCATCTGCATTATGTCCATGGTTCAGAGACTTCTGACGCGATCCTGCATCATTGCGTGAAGATCGAGCCGGGCGCGGACCTGACGCTGCTGGAAACCGGACCGGCTGCCGCACGGTTCAATGCGGTGCTGGAGGTCGACGTGGCCGAGGGCGGCGCGTTCCACCATGTCCGCATGCAGGGACGCGACCACGCGCGCCGGGCTGTCACCCATGTCTTTGCGCGGGTGGCCGCAGAGGCGTCATTCAAGTCCTTTACCCTGACGATGAACGGCGTTCTGACGCGCAACGAGACGGTGATCGAGCTGGTCGGCGACCGGGCCGTGGCCCATGTCGCCGGGGCCTGCCTTGGCGACGGGGCCACGGGCGATTTCCTGCATGACGACACCGTCTTCGTCACCCATGACGCAGTGGCCTGCGAAAGCCGCCAGGTCTTCAAGAAGGTGCTGAAGCGCGGGGCGACCGGCGTGTTCCAGGGCAAGATCCTGGTGAAGCCCGGCGCGCAGAAGACCGACGGCTATCAGATCAGCCAGTCGCTGCTGCTGGACGAGGACAGCCAGTTCCTGGCCAAGCCCGAGCTGGAAATCTACGCCGATGACGTGAAGTGCAGCCACGGCTCGACCACCGGCGCGATCGACGAGACGGCGCTGTTCTACCTGCGCTCGCGCGGGGTGCCAAAGGATCAGGCGGTGACGCTGCTGGTCCTGTCCTTCCTGGCCGATGCGATGGAAGAGATCGAGGATGAGAGCCTGCGCGAGGATGTGACGGCGCGGCTCGAAGCCTGGCTGGCGCGGCATCGGGGCTGAACCGGAATGGCGGTGACCACGGAAATTCTGGCCACCTACCGCGGACCGGGGCGCGTGGTCGCGCGCCTGCTGTCCGCCGGGCAGCGCGAGGACCGGGCGCTGGCCATCCTGATGGCGGCCGCTGTCGTGATCTTTGTCGCGCAATGGCCGGCCGCAGCGCGGCAAGCCCATTTCGATCCGTCTGTTCCGGTCGACGGGCGGCTGGCGGGCCCCCTGATGTCGATCGTCTTCGTGATGCCGCTTCTAGCCTATGCGATTGCCGGCATCAGCCATGTTCTTCTGCGTGCCTTCGGGGGGCGCGGCAGCTTCTGGTCGGCGCGGATTGCGCTGTTCTGGGCGCTGCTGGCGGTATCGCCCCTGATGCTGCTGCAGGGGCTTGTCGCGGGCTTCGTCGGGCCGGGGGCGGGACTTGCGGCAATCGGACTTCTGGTCTTTGCCGTCTTCCTTTGGTTCTGGGTCGCGGGCCTGCGCGTGGCGGAATTCGGCGGGGACAGGTGATGCTGAACGATATCGTGGCACTTCTGCGCCTGACCCTGCGCGATACCCGTGCCGCCTTTCGGGCGCTGCTGGACGTGGCGCCGACCGCCGAGGCGCGCTGGCTGGGTTTCGGCATTGTCGTCCTGCTGTCGGTCGTGCTGACCCAGCTTGCGCTGCTTGGCGTGCCGGACGAGGCGCTGCCGCCCTTCATGGCGGCGATGCGAGGGCCGGTCAGCGGTGTCGTCACGCAGGGCGTGACGGTGCTGGCGCTGGCCTTCGGCGCATCGGTCGTCGCGCGGCTGTTCGGCGGCACGGCCCGGTTCATAGACGCGCTGTGGCTGGTGGTCTGGATCGAGTTCGTGCTTGTCGTGATCGAGGTTGCGGTCCTTGTCGTGGCGCTCGTGCTGCCGCCGCTTGCCGACATGCTCGGGCTTGCCGGCATCGTCATCTTCTTCCTGCTGCTGACGCGCGCGGTGATGTTCCTGAACGGGTTCCGGCAGGCCGCGCTGGTGCTGGTGGGCATCATCGCCTTCATGATCGTGGGGGGGGTGGTGCTGGTCTTCGTGTTGTCGGCCCTGGGCTTCGTGGCGCTGCCGCCCCTGCCGTCGGGCGCGGCGACCCTGGGAATGAACTGAGATGTATGACGTCGAAAAGATCCGCGCCGACTTTCCGATCCTGTCGCGGCAGGTGAACGGGCGGCCGCTCGTCTACCTCGACAACGGGGCCTCGGCGCAAAAGCCGCGCGTCGTGATCGATGCGGTGACGCGGGCCTACGAGCTGGAATATGCAAACGTGCACCGGGGGCTGCACTTCCTGTCGAACCTCGCGACCGAGAAATACGAAAACGTCCGGCACATCATCGCGCGGTTCCTGAACGTGCGCGACGCCGACGAGATCGTCTTCACCACCGGCACGACCGAGGGGATCAACATGATCTCTTACGCCTGGGCCGCGCCGCGCATGGGGCCGGGCGACGAGATCGTGCTGACTGTGGCCGAGCATCACGCCAATATCGTGCCATGGCATTTCCTGCGCGAGCGGCAGGGCGTGGTGCTGAAGTGGGTCGAGCCCGAGGCCGATGGCGGCATTGATCCCCAGAAGGTGATCGACACCATCGGGCCGAGGACCAAGCTGGTGGCCGTCACGCAGATGTCGAACGTCACCGGCGCCCGGGTCGACGTGGCGGCGATCGGCAAGGCCGCGCAGGCCAGGGGCGTGGCGGTGCTGGTCGACGGCTCGCAGGGCGCGGTTCACGCGCCGGTCAGCGTGCCTGACTTGCATTGCGATTT
>JBJOQI010000082.1:0-7409 GCA_046050045.1 Pseudomonadota bacterium
ACCACCCGCCCGCTCGGGGCCGCGCGGGCGCAGGTGCACGAGAACTACATCATCGCCCAGACTGACACGGGCATCGTCATCGTCGACCAGCACGCCGCGCATGAGCGGCTGGTCTATGAACGGCTGAAGCGCCAGATGGCCGAGACCGGCATCCCGGCCCAGGCGCTGCTGATCCCCGAGATCATCGACCTGTCGCCCGGTGACGCGGCGCTGTTGCTCGATCATGCCGGGGCGCTGGCGCGGCTTGGCCTGACGATCGAGCCCTTTGGCGGATCGGCCATCGCCGTGCGCGAGACCCCGGCGGTTCTGGGCGAGGTCAACGCCGCCGCGATGATCCGCGACATCCTGGACGAACTGTCCGACCTCGGGTCGTCGGCGCTGGTCCAGTCGCGGATCGAGGCGGTCTTGAGCCGAATGGCCTGCCACGGCTCGGTCCGGTCCGGCCGCCAGATGCGCGCCGAGGAGATGAACGCGCTTCTGCGCGAGATGGAGGCGACGCCGCTGTCCGGCCAGTGCAACCACGGGCGCCCGACCTATGTGGAACTGAAGCTTTCCGATATCGAGCGGCTGTTCGGGCGCACATGATCACTATCGGCGGACAGACCTATGCCTTCGACGATCCGAAGGTGATCGCGGCGCTGGTGGGGGCGGCGGCGGTGCTGTTGCTGTTCGTCCTGTTGATCGTGACCATGCGGGCGGCGGCGCGGTCGGCGCGGCTGGCCGAGCCGGTGATGATGACCCTGGGCGCGATGGGCCAGCGGGTGCAGGCCCTGTCGGACGGCCAGCAGCAGTTGGCGGGCGGCCTGCACCATGTCTCCGAGGCGCAGGCCGCCGCGCAGACCAAGGTGCTGGCCCTGATGGAGCAGCGACTGGCCGAGGTCAGCCGGGGCATGACCGAAAGCCTGCACGGCACGGCCACGCGCACGGCGCGCAGCCTCGGCGAATTGCAGCAGCGGCTGGAGACCATCGACAAGGCGCAGGCCAATATCGAGAAGCTGTCGGGCGACGTGCTGTCGCTGCAGGACATCCTGTCGAACAAGCAGACGCGCGGGGCCTTTGGCGAGATCCAGCTGAACGACATCGTGCTGAAGGCGCTGCCGGCGGATGCCTTCACCATGCAGGCGACGCTGTCGAACGGGCGGCGGGCGGACTGCCTGATACACCTGCCGAACCCGCCGGGTCCCATCGTCATCGATTCGAAATTCCCGCTCGAGGCTTACGAGGCGCTGCGCCGTGCCACCAACCAGTCAGAGATGATCGAGGCGCAGCGGATGATGCGCATCGCAGTTCGCAGCCATATCCGGGCGATTGCCGAACGCTACATCATCGAGGGCGAAACGGCGGACGGCGCGCTGATGTTCCTGCCCTCCGAGGCCGTCTATGCCGAGCTGCACGCGAACTTCCCCGAGCTGGTGCGCGAAGGCTTTGGGGTGAAGGTCTGGATCGTCTCGCCCACCACCTGCATGGCAACGCTGAACACGATGCGGGCGGTGCTGAAGGATGCGCGGATGCGCGAACAGGCAGGCGCGATCCGCAAGGAACTGGCGCTGCTGCACGGCGACGTGGACCGGCTGGGCACGCGGGTCGAAAGCCTTGACCGCCATTTCGGTCAGGCGGCCAAGGACATCGAGGACATCAAGATTTCCGCCGAAAAGGCCGGCCGCCGGGCCAAGCGGCTTGATGCCTTCGACTTCGACGAACTGGCGCAGGACAGCGGCGTGGCCAAGGTCGTGCCGCTGGCCAAGCCCCAGGGCTGAACGGTCGGTTGGCCGTCAGATCCGGATGAAGGGCTGTGCCAGCCGGGGAATGATCCCGCGGAAGCGCAGCGGCGCGTCGGTGGCGGCCAGGCAGATGCAGGCCTCGCCCGGTTCGGCAATCGGCTGGTGTTCCAGCTCGCTTCCCGCCACCTCGACGTCGCCGGGGCCGTAACGCCCGCCTTCGTCGCGGAACGCGCCCTGCAGGACCAGGGTAAGTTCGGTCCCCCGGTGGCCGTGGTCGGGAACCGCCGCGCCGGCCGGGATATAAAGCAGCCGCACCGTCGCCTCGCGCGAGGTCGGAAGCTGCGCCTGCCGCACCCCCATGCCGATGTTCTTCCAGCGGATCGCCGAGATGTCCCCGCCGACATAGTCCTGCACCGGTCCGGGCAGCACGCCCGTTGCCCCCGGTGCCTTTCGCACCGGTGCGCCGGAGGAAATGCGCTGAAGGCAGGCCTCGAAACTGCCGGCATCAAGTGCGGCGTCATCCGCCGTTTCAAGAAGCTCACCGCCGATGGCATCATGCGCGGCAAGCCGTGCCCGGCACTCGTCGCACATCGAGACGTGTGCGGCCACGACCAGCCCGAAGGCCTCGGGCAGGACCCCAGCGGAATAGGCTAGCAGCAGCTTGTCGGTCAGGTGGTGCTGGATCGTGTCGGTCATGTTCTGATCTTCATCTCGTGGCGCAGCCGGTCCAGCGCGAGCCGGATTCTCGACTTGATGGTTCCAAGGGGCAGCCCGGTCTCGGCTGCGATTTCACTGTGGCTGAGGTCGCCGTAGTAGGCGCGTTCGATCAGCCGTCTCTGGGCATCGGGCAGTTGACGCAGCGCGATGCCCAGCCGGTCGGTTTCCTGCTGCAGCGACAGCACCTCGGCCTGATCGGGTTCGCTGTCGGGGCCCCAGGGCAGGTCTTCCGGTTCGGGGCGACGGGCCTTTCGCAGGGCGTCGATCCGGCGGTTGCGGGCGATGGTGAACACCCATGTCGCCAGGCTCGCCCGCGCAGGGTCGAACAGGTCGGCCTTGTGCCAGATCGTCGCCATCACCTCCTGGGTGCATTCCTCGGCCAGGCTCGCATTCGCCCCGGACTTCATCAGGAAGGATTTCACGCGCGGCGCGAAATGGCGGAAGACCGCGGCAAAGGCCTCTTGGTCGCGGTTCCTGACCCGCCGCATCGCGGCACCCCAGTCGATTTCGTCCGCTGTCGTCACCGATGGCCTCTTGTCCGCCCGCGCGGATGCCTCCGCCGGCCTGCGGCTTTCGGTCGAAAGCACACCCGGCAGACCCAAGAACGACAGAGTTGCGGCATCGGTCAACATGCAACTGTCTACGTGGCTTCCCGCAAACCGGATCATTCTGATCTGAAACGATTCCTGCCGCGTAGGAAGTCCGAACCAAGCAGGAGCCGACATGCCTTTCGAGACCCCCGGACCAACCCAACGACGCATCGCGGTCATCGGTGCCGGGATATCGGGCATGGCGGCAGCCCTGCTTCTGTCGCGCCAGCACAACGTCGTCTTGATCGAGGCGGCTGGCCGCCTTGGCGGCCATGCCCGGACCGTGCTGGCCGGACATCGCGGCGACCAGCCGGTCGATACCGGCTTCATCGTCTTCAACCGGGTGAACTATCCGCATCTTTGCCGGATGTTTGACGAGCTGGACGTTCCGGTGACCGACAGCGACATGAGCTTCGGCGTCTCGATCGACGGCGGGCGCATCGAATACGGGCTGAAGAACCTGGCCGCGATGCTGACGCAGAAGCGCAATGCCCTGCGACCGGCATTCCTGCGGATGATCCGCGATATCCTGCGGTTCAACGCGCAGGCGGGCGACTACCCCTTCCGGCCCGACACGACGATCGGCGAGATGATTGCTGGCCTGGGCCTCGGGCCCTGGTTCAGGGATTATTACCTCACCCCCCTGTCCGGGGCGATCTGGTCCACGCCCGTCAGCGGCATCCTCGACTTTCCGGCGGCTGCACTTGTCGGTTTCTTCCGCAACCACGGGCTCATGTCCTATACCGGGCAGCACCAGTGGATGACCGTCTCGGGCGGCTCGGTCGAATATGTCCGGCGGCTTGAACGCGCGCTTCTGCGCAACGCGGTCGAGATCCGGACGGGCGCGCCCGTCGCCGGTGTCCGGCGCACCGCCTTCGGGGCCGAAGTGCGCTGCCACGCAGGCGAATGGGAGCACTTCGACGAAGTGGTACTTGCCTCGCATGCCGATGACACGCTCGCGCTTCTGGCCGATGCCGATCCGCAGGAACGCGCGGCCCTTGGCGGCATCCGCTATCAGCCCAATCAGGCCGTGCTGCACGCCGATCCCAACGTGATGCCGCGTCGCCGTGCCGCCTGGTCGAGCTGGGTCTACACCGAAGAGCGGGGCGCCGCGCGGGACCGGATCAGCCTGTCCTACTGGATGAACAACCTGCAGCCGATCCCGCAGGACGACCCGATGTTCGTCACGCTCAACCCGGTCCGCCCGATCCGCGAGGCGTTTGTCTATGACAGCACCGTTTTCCGCCATCCGGTCTATGATACCGCGACCCTGGCGGCCCAGCACGCCGTTGGCCAGCTGAACGGCCGCCGGTCGACCTGGTTCTGCGGGGCCTGGATGAAGAACGGCTTTCACGAGGACGGCTTTGCCAGTGCCGTCGACGTGGCGACACGGCTTGGCACCCTTGTCCTGGAAAGGCAGGCGGCATGACCGGCATTGACCATGTTTCGGGCCACACCTTCCACAGCCGCAAGGGCGCGGTCGGAAATGCCTTCCGCTACAGCATCGACTATGTGCTGCTTGATGCCGAGGCAGCGGTGCGCGGGCCACGGTTGTTTTCCCGCAACCGGCGGAACCTGATGTCGGTGCACGACGCCGACCACGGTGGAGAACCCGCGCATGGGACCGGCCCGCTCTGGGTGCGGGGCGTTTTGCGGGACCACGGGCTGGAAACCCAGGTCGCCCGCATCGAGCTTCTGGCCCAGCCCCGCGTTGCGGGCCACGTCTTCAACCCGGTCAGCTTCTGGCTTTGCCGGGACGAGGCGGACGGCCTGCGCGCGGTGATTGCCGAAGTCACGAACACCTATGGCGACCGTCACAGTTATCTCTGCGCCAGACCGGACGGTCGCGCGATTGCAGCCGACGACCGCATGACTGCGGCGAAGATCCTGCATGTCTCGCCGTTTCAGCCGGTCTCGGGCAGCTATTCCTTCACATTCGATATCCGGCCGGACCGTCTGCACATCCGCATCGAGTATGACACCGAGGGCGGCGGCGTTCTGGCGACGCTGACCGGGCGGCGGCGACCGCTGACGGACGGCGCGATCCTTTGGGCCGCGCTCAGGCGGCCATTCGGGTCGCGCAGAGTGCTGGGACTGATTCACTGGCAGGCACTGAAGCTCTGGATCAAGGGCGCGCCCTTCCGCAACCGGCCCGCGCCGCCCACATCGGAGATCAGCTGATGGAGGCTCCCCTGCTTCTGCCCCTTGCCATCTTCGTCGTCCTGGCGGCGGTGCTTGCGCTGGCCAGCCGCGTCGGATTTGCCGCCCAGCGCCCGGCCGACTATGCCGGCCAGTCGCCCGCTTTCGATCTGCGACGCGAGCTGTCGGGCAGGCTGGGCTGCGACGGCGTGATCTACGGGCCTCTCGGCCGCGTCGACTCGCGCTTCAGCGCAACCTTTCACGCGGCCTGGGAGGGAAACCGCTGCACGATGGAAGAACACTTCGCCTACGCCAGCGGGCGCGAACAGACGCGCGTCTGGACGCTGAGCCTTGGCAATGACGGGGCGATCCGGGCCACCGCGCCCGATGTGGAAGGCACCGGCACGGGGATGCAAAGCGGCAATGCCGTCGTCCTGCGGTACCGTCTGCGCCTGCCCGAAGATGCCGGCGGCCACGTCCTGTCGGTGACCGACTGGATGTATCTTCTTCCCAACGGCACGATCATCAACCGCAGCCAGTTCCGCAAGTTCGGCTTCAAGGTGGCCGAGCTTGTCGCAACGATCCGGCGCGCAGCGGCATGAGGCAATGGGCTGGCAAGACCTTCTGGCTTGTCGGGGCGAGCGAGGGGCTCGGGCGCGCCCTCGCGGTCGAGATGGCGCGTGCGGGGGCCTCGCTTGTGCTGTCGGCCCGCAGCAGCGAGCGGTTGGAGAGCCTGGCAACCGCATTGCCGGGCAGCCACCGCGTGATTGCCATGGATGTCTCGGATGCAGGCTCGGTCCGGGCCGCGGCAGATGCGGCGGGGCCCGTCGATGGCCTGGTCTACCTCGCCGCCCTCTACTGGCCGATGCGGGCGCAGGACTGGGATCCCGGGAAGGTCGAGGCGATGTTCGACGTCAATATCGCCGGTGCGGCGCGGGTGCTGGGCCAGACCCTGCCCGGCATGGTCGCGCGCAACCGGGGACATGTCGTCATCACCGGGTCGCTGTCGGGGTTTCGCGGCTTGCCGGGTGCGATCGGCTACGGCGCGTCGAAGGCCGGGTTGATGCATCTGGCCGAAACCATGCGGATGGACCTGCGCGGAACCGGGGTCGAGGTGCAGCTGGTCAACCCGGGCTTCATCCGCACGCGCCTGACCGACAAGAACGACTTTGCCATGCCCTTCATCATGGACGCCGACCGCGCCGCGCGCCTGTTCTTTGCCCAGATGAACCGGCGCAGCTTTTCCGCCAATTTCCCCCGCGGATTCGCGGCGATGTTCCGCGCCAGCCAGTTTCTGCCCGACTGGCTCTACTATCGCCTGTTCTGACCTAGGCCAGATGGTCGATGCGGTGCATGTACTGCGCCAGATGCGCGACCTCGCCAAGCCAGCGCGTCACAAGCTTGGGGTCGTGCGGCGCCGGGTGAACGCCCGCGACGATCTCGCGGTTCAGCACCGACTCGACCGCCAGCGCGACCGGGACCGAGACGAGCCGCGCCATCGCCGTGCCGCGCACATCGCCCCAGGCGTCCAGCGCCCAGGTCTGGTGGAAAACCGGCCGCCCGTGGTTTTCGGCCCTGAGCGCGACGAACAGCACCACCCGGTCGGGGTCGTCCGGCCCGTAGGAATTCTCGCGCCAGAACTGCTCCGACATCTCGCGCAGGCGCGCATCGCCCGCGACGCCTTCCAGCGTCTCGATCTCGGCGAAGACAGGGGACCAGGCGTCGGCCCAGCCGTTCAGGCGAATCGTGCCGCGCACGAAGTCCCTGACCTTCCATTCCGGGTCGAAGCGGTAGTCAGCAATGAAGGGCACCGAATCGCGGTTGGGATAGACCTCGAAGGTCTCGGGCTGCGGCAGCGGTGCCGCGTAGCTGGTGATCGCATCCCAGGGACGCTGGACGCGAAGCTCCGAGAAATCGCGGATCGAGCGGCTGGGCGACCGCAGCGCCCGCAGCACGCCGAGCGGTGACCACGAGAACTTGTAGCGGAAGGCGTTGGGCACCTTCGGGATGCCGCCGCAGTAGCTGGTGAAGGACAGGACATTGTCCCGGTTATAGGCCTTCGACGCCCGATAGGCCGTGACAAGGTCATGCGCCATCATGTGGTCGATGCCGGGATCAAGCCCGACCTCGTTCACCAGTGCCACGCCCGCGTGCCGGGCGGCCTCGTCCAGGGCCTTCATCTCGGGCGCGATGTAGCTTGAGCTGACGAAATGACAGCCGTGGTTGACGCAGATCCGCGCAA
>JBJOQI010000083.1:0-6930 GCA_046050045.1 Pseudomonadota bacterium
CCGACACCGCGCCCGGATCGCCGGTCATCAGCACCACCTCGGCACTTTCCACCGCCACGTCGGTGCCGGTGCCAATGGCGATGCCCACGTCGGCGGCGGCCAGCGCCGGGGCGTCGTTGATCCCGTCGCCGACAAAGGCCACCCGGCCACTGGCCTTCAGGGCCTGAACCGCCTCGACCTTGCCTTCGGGCAGGACCTCGGCCCTGACCTCGTCGATGCCGACGGCTTTCGCGATGGCCTCGGCGGTCAGGCGGTTGTCGCCCGAGATCATGGCGGTGCGCTTGCCCATCGCATGCAGCGCCGCGATGGCGGCCCTGGCGCCGGGCTTCAGCGGATCGGCCACCGCCAGAAGGGCGGCCACCTGCCCGTCGACCGTCAGGACAAAGGGCGTCTTGCCCAGGGCAGCCAGGGGCGCCGGGTCGAGCGTCGACAGGTCTGCGCCCCCGGCCCGCGCCGCCTGCGGCGACAGCACCTGTACGGCGCTGCCCTCGACCGTCGCGGTCAGCCCGCGCCCCGGCAAGGCCTGCACCTTCGTGGCGGCGGGAATGGTCAGGCCGCGCGCGGCTGCGGCATCGGTGATGGCCCGCGCCAGCGGATGTTCCGACTGCGCCTCGGCCGCTGCGGCAAGGCGCAGGGCGTCGTCCTCGGTCCAGCCCATCGCGGGAAGGATGTCGGTCAGGCGCGGGTGGCCTTCGGTCAGGGTGCCGGTCTTGTCGAAGGCCACGACCTCGGCCTCGGACAGGATCTGCAGCGCGTCGCCGCGCCGGAACAGGACGCCAAGCTCGGCCCCGCGACCGGTGCCCACAAGGATCGAGACCGGGGTGGCCAGACCCATCGCGCAGGGGCAGGCGATGATCAGGACCGAGATCGCGGCGACAAGGGCATTGGTCAGGCGCGGGTCCGGCCCGAGGACATACCAGCCGGCAAAGGCCAGCGCCGACAAGGCCATCACCGACGGCACGAACCACAGCGTGATGCGGTCGACGACCGCCTGCACCGGCAGCTTGGCCCCCTGCGCATCGGACACCATCCGCACGATCCGCGACAGGACCGTATCGCTGCCGACCGCCGTGACGCGGTAGCTCAGCGCCGCCTGCCCGTTCACGGTGCCGCCCGTCACGGGCGCGCCCGTGGTCTTGGCGATTGGCGCGGCCTCGCCCGTCAGCATGGATTCGTCGATCCAGCCCGTGCCCTCGGTCACGACCCCATCGACCGCGACCCTCTCGCCCGGCAGAAGCTGGACGAAGTCGCCGGGCGAAAGTTCGGCCACCGGGATCTCGACCGTGCCCGAGGGCCGGATCACCCGTGCCGTCGCGGGGCGCAGGCCGATCAGCCGCCGGATCGCCTCGCCTGCCTGGCCCTTGGCGCGGGCTTCCAGCATCCGGCCAAGAAGGATCAGGGTGACGATGGTGGCCGCGGCCTCGAAATAGACGGCGCGGGCATGGACGGGCAGCAGGTCGGGGGCAAAGGTCGCCACGGTCGAGTAGGCGAAGGCCGCCAGCGACCCGATGGCCACCAGCGCATTCATCTCGGGCTCGCCCCGGAAGAGCGCGGGTAGGCCGGTGCGCAGGAACACGAACCCGGGGCCGAAGAGGACAGCGGCGGTCAGCGCGAACTGGATGACCCACGAGGTCTGTTCGCCGAGCGTGCCCATGATCCAGTGGTGGAAGGCCGGCACCATGTGCCCGCCCATTGCCAGAACGACGACCGGCAGGGACAGGACCGCCGACAGGATGGCGCGGGACCTTAGCCTTGCCGCCTCGGCCGCCTGCCGGTCCGGTGCGGCCTCGACCGTGTCGCTTGCAGGGTGCGCGCCGTAGCCGACCTTGACCACGGCGGCGGACAATTCGGTGGGCGAGGTCAGGCCCGAGGCATAGCGGACCAGGGCGGAGTTGGTCGCAAGGTTCACCTCGGCCGTGGTCACGCCGGGCTGTGCCTTCAGCGCCTTTTCGACCCGGCCGACGCAAGAGGCACAGGTCATCCCCTCGATTTCCAGCCGGGCCGTCGCCTCCACCACCGGATAGCCAGCTTTCGACAGGGCAGCAGAAACATCGGCCATCGTGGCCGGGGCGCCGAAGCGCACCTCGGCGGTGCCGTCGATGAAATGCGCGGAGGCGCCCTGGACACCCGGCACGGCCCTCGCTGCGCGTTCCACCCGCGCGACGCAGGAGGCGCAGGTCATGCCGTCGAGGGTGAAGGTGGCGGTCTGGGTCATGGCGGTCCTTTCCCCACAGATGGGGGTTCGCACCCCACCATGTCAAACCGCCGTGGCTGGCGCTTTGCGGCGAATCAAGCTTTGGTCGGGTCCGGAGGGAACCCCATGACCGCGACCATCGAAATCCTTGACCGGCTGATGTCTTTCGACACGGTCAGTGCCAGGCCGAATATCGAGCTGATTCAGTATCTTGAAGGCATACTGCGGGAGGCCGGGGCCGAGGTGACGGTGATCCGCACGCCGGACGGGCACAAGGCCAATCTTTTTGCCACCATCGGCCCGCGTGACCGGGGCGGCGTGCTGCTGTCGGGCCATACCGACGTGGTGCCGGTCGAGGGGCAGGCCTGGACGCTGCCGCCCTTTGCCCTGACTAGGGCGGACGGGCGGCTTTATGGCCGGGGCGCGGCCGACATGAAGGGCTTTGTCGCGGCGGCGACGGCGGCGGCGCTGGCGGCGGCGCGGCGGGAGTTGCGGGTGCCGCTGCACCTTGCCTTCAGCCATGACGAAGAGGTGGGCTGCATCGGCGTGCACAGCCTGATCGACATGCTGGCCGTGGCGCCGTTCCGGCCCGTGATGTGCATCGTGGGGGAACCCACGGGCATGGCGGTGGCGACCGGACACAAGGGCAAGATCGGCCGCCGTGCGATCTTCATCGGGCGCGAGGGACATTCGGCGCTGGCGCCGCTGGCGGTGAACGCGCTGCACATGGGGGCGGATTTCATCAATGAAGTCAGGGTGTTGCAGAGACGCGTCGAGGAGACGGGAAACCGCGACGGCGACTATGACGTGCCCTATACGACGCTGCATGTGGGGCGCATGGCGGGGGGCGGGCCGTTGAACATCGTGCCGAACCGCTGCGAGGTCGACTATGAGGTGCGCAACCTGGCCGAGGACGACCCGGTGGCACTGATGGGGGAGCTTGCCGCCAAAGCCCGCGCGCTGGCCCTGGCCACCGGCGCGCCGGAAGCGGACGTGAGTTTCGAGGAAATCATGCAATATTCGGGGCTTGGCACCCCGACCGACGCCGAGGTCGTGCGCTTCGTGAAAGGCCTGACCGGGGCCAATGGCACGATCAAGGTGGCCTTCGGGACCGAGGGCGGGCTGTTCCACGAGCGCCTCGGCATCCCGACGGTGATCTGCGGGCCGGGGTCGATGATGCAGGGCCACAAGCCCGACGAATACGTGACCGAGGAACAGGTGGCGCTGTGCGAGGCGATGCTGGCGCGGCTGACGGACCGGCTGGAGGCCGGACTTTGACCCATCGGATCAGGCGGCGGCGTTAGCCGGGTTTCGGGGCCAAGACCGGGTAGTCCTGACGTATGCTGAACGTATGATTTACGTACACACGTAGAGCTTACGCGATTTTCGCACAGAGCCGCGGTTTCTGTGCGCGAACGATCAGGCTTGGTCGGGAATCCGGCCTGCCAGATAGCGCGCAAACTCCCAGTTCGGGCGTTCGAGGTGGCTGAGCGGTCCCGGCTCGGCCAGGCCCGAGAGCAGGCCCTGGTAGACCTTTTCGACACAGCCCTTGTCTTCGAGGTTCACATCGTCAAGGAGCGCCTTGAGCGCGGCGAAATGGGCGTGCGCTTCGGGGTCGTCGCACCAGTCGGCGCTCATCCCGCCGCCGAAGAGGACGCCGACCTTGCCGGGTGCCCTGGGCGTCAGGCTCAGGTACCAGAAGTAGCCGGGCGTCAGCGTGATCATCAGCGACGGGTAGATCGTCAGAAGCCAGGTGATCCGCCGCTGGTCGCCCGTCAGCACCGTGTTCGACGGATGGGCGAGCGACAGGGGCACGGTGTCGTTCTTGACGATCCAGTGATAGTTGAAGCGGTCGGTGCCTTCGGGGCAGGTCATCTGCATCAGGTCCACCGACCCACCGATGGTGCCTGCGTGGCAGACCGGCAGGTGGTAGCTTTCCATGAAGTTCTCGGCCAGCACCTTCCAGTTGGTGTCCCACTCGAATTCCTCGCGGAAGCCTTCGCGGTAGGTGGACATGTCGAGGTACCCCACCAGGGCCTCGACATCGCGCAGCGTCTCGGAGGGTGACGGGGCGTCGGGGTTCAGCGTGACCATGATCCAGCCCAGCCAGACCTGACACCGGATCTGCGGCAGGGCGATCCGGTCCTTACAGAAGCCTTCGTTCAGGCCCATCGCGGGCGCGCCCCGCAGCGCGCCGTCGAGGTTGTAGGTCCAGGCGTGATAGGGGCAGACGATCGACCGGACATTGCCGCGGCCTTCCAGCAGCGTCGACATGCGGTGGCGGCAGACATTCGACAGCGCGCGGATCTGCCCGCCCTGGTCGCGCAGCACGATGACCGGTTCGCCGGCGATGGTCATGGTCAGGTAGTCGCCGGGATCGGGCAGCGCCTCGGCCCGGCCGGCGCAGAGCCAGTCGCGGGCAAAGATGTGCTGCTGTTCCAGCGCCAGGAACTCAGCCGAGACATAGGCCGACTTTGGCATGCCCCGCGCGCGTTCGAAGGGCAGGGCGGCATTCTGGTGGATCTCGGCTGCGGGCGAGAGGCCGGGGGCATGTGCGGTCACGGGGAGCGAGTCCTTTGCGGAAACCGATTCGGTGACAGGTTTGGCGTAGGCCAAAGCGGCCGCGGATTCACGGGGGAAATGCGGGGCCGGGGCCGCATTCGCGTGACCGGCAGGCCGCAGCGGCCCCGGAATCATGCGGGGATGCGGGCCAAGGCCGGAGTCCTGCCGCGATCCCGACGCAATTGGCGTTTTGGAATCAGGGCCAATCCGGCTATTCAAGGGATATTGTCATGAAGCCGGTGTGTGTCGGCGCCCTGTCGCCAGGGGCCGCGTGAGGAGGTTGAGATGAATTTTACACGTCGCGAATTCGTGGCCGCAGGCCTTTCGGCGACAGCGGCAGGATTGCTGGCAGCCCCGGTGATGGCCGCGCAGGACGCGCCGCTGACCGTGCCCGCAGGCCCGATCGAGGGCCTGACGATTGCCCCGGAATTCTACCCCGCGATCCTGAACGTGAAGCGCGATCTCGAGGTCGGGTCCATCCACGTGATCTCGTCCAAGCATTTCCTGTACTACATCGCGCGCAAGGGCGTGGCGATCCGCTACGGCGTGGCCGTCGGCCGGGCCGAGCTGGTCTATCGCGGCGCGGCGACCGTGGGCGCGATGAAGGAATGGCCGACCTGGAAGCCCACGCCCGAGATGGTGGCGCGCAGCCCCGAGAAATACGCGAAATATGCCGAGACGGTGATGCCGGGCGGCCCGAACAACCCGCTCGGCGCGCGGGCGATCTATCTGTTCGAGGGCGAGCGCGACACCGCGATCCGCATCCACGGCACGACCGAGCCGAATTCGATCGGCAAGTCGGTGTCGAACGGCTGCCTGCGCATGGTGAACGAGCATGTCATCGATCTTTATGCGCGGGTGCAGCTGGGCACGCCAGTCACCGTTTACTGAGCGGGCTGGAAGCCGTGCCCCCCGCCGGGTAGAAGCCGGGGCATGGCCGTTACACTTTCGTCACTGACCGACCTTGCCGGATTGCCGTTCGACACGGTAGTCGACGTGCGCTCGCCCGCCGAATATGCCGAGGACCATGTCCCCGGCGCGATCAGCCTGCCGGTGCTGGATGACGACGAACGCGCGCGGGTCGGCACGATCTACAAGCAGCAGTCGCCGTTCCTGGCGCGCAAGGTCGGGGGCGCGCTGGTGGCACGGAACGCCGCGCGGCATATCGAGGGGTCCCTGGCCGACAAGGACGGGGCCTGGCGGCCGCTGGTCTATTGCTGGCGGGGCGGGCAGCGGTCGGGGTCCTTCGCCTCGATCCTCAGCCAGATCGGCTGGCGGGCCGATACGGTGGCGGGCGGCTACAAGACCTGGCGCGCGCTGGTGGTGCGGCAGGTGCAGGAGATGCCGGTGGCGGCACCCGTGGTGGTGCTGGACGGCAATACCGGATCGGCCAAGACCGGGATCCTGCTGCGTGCGGCGGCGCTGGGGACGCAGGTGCTCGACCTGGAGGGGATGGCGAACCATCGCGGGTCGCTGTTCGGGCACATGGCGGGCGGGCAGCCCAGCCAGAAGGCCTTCGAGGGGCGGCTGGCAATGGCGCTGGCCGCGCTCAACCCGGCGCGGCCGGTGCTGGTCGAGGCGGAAAGCTCGAAGATCGGCAACCTCGTGGTGCCGAAGATGCTGTGGCAGGCGATGGTGGCGGCGCCGCGGATCACGGTCGAGGTGCCGGTTGCGGCGCGGGCAGAGTATCTGGTGCGCGCCTATGCCGACGTGACGGCGGATGCCGCGCGGCTGGAGGATGTGGTCTGGCTTCTGCGCCATGCCCATGCGCGCGAGGTGATCGAGGGCTGGCTGGCGCTGGCGCGGGCAGGCGACTTCCGGGCGCTGGCGCTTGACCTGATGGTCCGGCACTACGACCCGCGCTATGGCAAGCACCGGGCGCGGATGGCGGGCGGGCGGGACCGGGCGGTGGCGGCGGCGGACCTGTCGGAGGCGTCGCTGGACGCGCTGGCCGGACGGGTCGTCGCGGAACTGGGGTAGGGACACCGGGGGTTTTGCACCCCCGGACCCCCGCAGAGTATTTTTCTCAAGATGAAGGGGCGTTCAGTCAGCGACGCGCAGGAAGGGCGCGCCCCCGGTCACCGTGCCGATGCGCGAGGGGGTGAAGCCTGCGGCGCGCAGGGCGTCGAGGATGCTTTCGGTATTTTCCGAAGAAACCGAAGCCAGCAGCGGCC
>JBJOQI010000084.1:0-4532 GCA_046050045.1 Pseudomonadota bacterium
CTGCTTGCGCCGGGCACGCTTTTTGAAACGTCCTACCGCGGGCTGGTCACCGAAGGCCGCGACCTTGCGGCGCTGGAACGCCAGGCCGAGCGGGCGTTCCGCGACAGCGGGCTGCGCTGGCGCGACGCGCGGCGCGGTGCGCCGGGTGCCGAGCGCTTTGTCGACCGGATGGGGTCATTCCTGATCCTGGTCGGGCTGGCCGGTCTGGCCGTGGGCGGGATCGGCATTGCCGCCGCAGTGCGCAGCTATCTGGACCGCAAGACCGAGACGATTGCCGCACTGAAGGCGATGGGGGCCGAGGGCGCGACGATCCTGCTGGCCTATCTGCTGCAGATCGCGGCTCTTGCGGTGGTTGGTGTCGTGCTGGGTCTGGCTCTGGGCGCGGCGCTGCCGCTTGCGGCGGAACCCTGGATCCGTGCCGCGCTGCCCCTGCCGGTCGACATGTCGGTCCACCTGCGGCCACTGGCCGAGGCGGCGCTATACGGGGTGCTGACGGCCGCGCTTTTCGCGCTCTGGCCGCTGGCGCGGACGCGCGAGGTCCGGGCGGCGGCGCTGTTCCGCGACATCGGGCCCGGCCGGGCACGCTGGCCGCGTGGCGGTGTCGCGCTTGCACTGGTCGTGCTTCTGGTCGCGCTGGTCGGGGCGGCTGTGGGGCTGGCCGGATCGCGCTGGCTGGCCGCCTGGACGCTGGGCGGCATCGCCGCGGCGCTTCTGGTGCTGACGGTCGCGGCGGCGGGGCTGCGCTGGCTGGCCGGCCGCAGCATTCCGGCCGCGCGGGGCCGCCCGGCCCTGCGGCTAGCCTTGGCCGCGGTCGGTGGCCCGCGGGAAGAGGCGACGGCGGTGGTACTGTCCCTGGGCCTCGGGCTTTCGGTGCTGGCCGCAGTCGGACAGATCGACGCGAACCTGCGCGCGGCCATCGCCCGCGACCTGCCCGAGATTGCGCCCTCGTACTTCTTCGTCGATATCCAGCCCGACCAGATCGAGGGCTTCAAGGCCCGGCTGGCCGAAGAGCCGGAGGTAAGCCGCGTCGAAACCGCGCCGATGCTGCGCGGCATGATCACCCGGATCAACGGCGTCGAGGCGCGCAAGGTCGCGGGCGACCATTGGGTCATCCAGGGCGACCGGGGGATCACCTATTCCGACAGGCCATCGGACAACACGACCGTTACGGCGGGTGCATGGTGGCCCGAGGGTTACGAGGGCGCGCCGCAGGTCAGCTTTTCGGCGGAAGAGGCCGGGGAGATGGGCCTGAAACTCGGCGACACGCTGACCGTCAATGTCCTCGGGCGCGAGATCGAGGCGCAGGTGACCTCGTTCCGCGACGTGCAGTTCGAGACGGCGGGCATCGGCTTCGTGATGGTGATGAACCCCGCCGCCCTGCGTGGCGCGCCGCACAGCCACATCGCAACCGTCTATGTGGCCGAGGCGCGCGAGGCCGCGATCCTGCGCGATCTGGCGACCGCCTATCCGAACATCACCGCGATCCGGGTCCGTGATGTCGTGGACCGGGTGGCCGAGGCGCTGAAGGCCATCGCCACCGCGACCGCGATTGCAGCGGCGGTCACGCTGGTGACCGGTGCCGTCGTCCTGATCGGCGCGGCGGCCGCGGGCGAGCGGGCGCGGATCTACGAGGCCGCCATCCTGAAGACGCTCGGCGCGACGCGGGGGCGGATCCTGGCCAGCTTCGCGCTGCGTTCGGCCCTGATGGGGGCGGCCGCCGGCGGCGTCGCCATTGCCTTCGGCGCGGCGGCGGGCTGGGCGGTCATGACCTTCATCATGGAGGCCGAGTTCGGGTTCGAGCCGGTCTCGGCCATCCTGATCGTGCTCGGCGGGGCGCTGGCAACCCTGCTGGCGGGGCTGGCCTTTGCCCTGCGTCCGCTTGCTGCGCGGCCTGCACGGGTGCTGCGGTCGCGCGACTAGGGCCTGCCGTCAGGGCTGGCCGTCCAGCCAGTCGCGGAACTCGGCCACGACCTCGGCATCGGCATCGACAAGGTATTGCGGTGCCGGGTAATAGCCCTGATGCACGTCCCTTGCGTAGTGGGTGTAGGCCGCGACGCGCATCTCTTGCAGGCGGGCGTATTCGGCGGCGAAGTTCGCGTAGGTCTTGGCATGCCGCGGCACATGGCCGGTGTTCTGGCCCAGCACGTCGTCCGAGAACAGATACTGCGCATGGCCGGCCGCGCCCGCACCCATCGAGATCAGGAACAGACTGGTGCGCTCTGCGATGAGCTTGGTGATCGCATGCGGCACGACCTCGATCTCGACGGCGAAGGCCCCGGCCTCTTCGAGCGCCTTGCACTGGGTCCAGACCAGCTTGGCGGTGTCCAGCGTCTTGCCCACCGCCTTGAAGCCGCCGGTCCAGGTGCGCTTGGACGGGATCAGCCCGACGTGGCCGCAGACCGGCAGGCCGTGGTCGGCAAGCGCCCGCACGGTTTGCAGCGAGCCCGAGCAATAGAAGCCGTCGGCCCCGTGCTTGTAGAGCGGGAAGGCCCATTTCAGGAAATCGTCGGTCCCGCCGATTTCGTAGAAGTTGTCGCCGGGAAAGGCGAATGCGGTGGGCGCGACCTCGCGGAAGCGGCGGTCGAGGATCATGGCCGGGGGCACCGAGAAAAGCTCGACCCCCGCGCGTTCGGCGGCCTCGGCCTCTTCCAGCGTCTCGACGCGGAGCATGGCGAACTGGTGCTTGCCGCGCCGGTCGAGCAGGTCGCGGACGGTCAGGCGTTTGGCCATTGCAGGATACCTCGGTGTCAGGAAAAGGGCCCCCGCCCTGGGAACGGGGGCCGGAGTTGGGGAGGAAGAGAGGCTATTCGGCGGGAACCGCGCCCGGTGCGTCCGGCGCTGCCGCCGGGGCCGGGTGCCCCAGGGCATTTTCGTGCAGGTCCATCCGGTAGGCCCGGGCGGTCGGCGGCAGCTCGCGCCTGATGTAGTAGTCCTCGTGCTTCAGTTGACGCATCCAGGCGGGCCACATCTCGGGGAAGCCTGCCGCGATCGAGGGCGTGGGGGCAGGCAGGTCGTGCCGGATCGTGTCGTGCAGGCGCGGCAGCGCGTGGTAGGGCACCATCGGGAACATGTGGTGTTCGACGTGGTAGTTCATGTTCCAGTAGATGAAGCGGCTGACCGGGTTCATGTAGACCGTGCGGCTGTTCAGCCGGTGGTCGATGACATTGTCGGCCAGCCCGCCATGCTGCAGCAGCCCGGTCATGATGTGATGCCAGGCACCGTAAAGCCGGGGCAAGCCGATCACCATCAGGGGCAGGATCGACCCCATCCAGAGCGCAAGGCCGGCCGTCGCGGCATAGATCACGAACGAGATGCGCGCGACCCGCAGGACCTTCGGCCATTCGCTTTCCGGCACGTAGGTCTTTTCCTCGGGGTGGATGCCGAGGAAGACGTTGTGAAACAGCCGCTGGAAATAGGCGATCGAATCGAAGATGCCGAAGAAGTTGCCGATCAGCTTGAACAGGACCGGCGGGCGCATCACCGCGATCTCGGGGTCGCGGCCGACGATGTAGGTGTCGGTATGGTGGCGCGCGTGGCTCCACCGCCAGGTGGCCGAGTTGCGCATGATCATGAAGGACGCGATCTGGTAGACGGCGTTGTTCATCCAGGGCGTCTTGAAGGCAGTGCCGTGGCTGCATTCGTGCCAGCGCGAATCCGAGGCCGAGCCGTAAAGCACGCCGTAGGCCAGCCAGAAGGGCGCCGACCACCACGACGGCCAGAGCCAGATGCCGATGCCTGCCAGCAGGATCATCGCGCCATAGAGGATGATCGTGTCGCGGATCGCAGGCCCGTCCGTGCGCTGCATCAGGTCCTTCATGACCTTGCGCGGTACGTCCGTGTGATACCATTCGGCTGCGGCCAGCCCGGTTTCGACGGCGCGGCGGCCATCGGGCCCGAGCAGGCTGTAGTCACGTTTCGACATGGCATTCCTCCCTGATCGGTAGCGGATGGTAGCGGCCAGATGACCAGTCACATAGTCCCGGTCTTGCAAAACTCGTCAGAACCCATCATCGTATGCATCATTCATGATGGTTTCCGATGATGGGGCGGGCATGGCACGACGACCGACAGTTGCAGATGTGGCGATTGCGGCAGGCGTCAGCGTTGCCACGGTCGACCGGGTTCTGAACGGCCGCGAGCGGGTGCGCGAGGATACCGCGCTGCGGGTCTTCGAGGCGGCCAAGCGCATCGGCTATCATGCCGCCGCGCTGATCGAGCAGCGGCTGAAGACGGAACTGCCCGAAGTCCGATTTGGCGTTGTGCTGCACAAGCAGGGGCAGGATTTCTACAAGGCCTTTGCCGAGCAGCTGCACCGCGAGATCGGCCAGCTTGCCGATGTCCGCGGCAAGCTGGTGCTGGAGTTCTCGTCCTCGCAGGGGCCGTCCGAGATGGCGGCAATGCTGCGGTCGATGCAGGGGCGCTGTGATGTCCTGGCGGCGACAGCGGTCAACCATCCCGAAGTGACCGCGGCGGTCGAGGATCTGAAGGCAGGCGGGCTGCGGGTCTTTTCCCTGCTGTCCGACTTTGCCCAG
>JBJOQI010000085.1:0-3073 GCA_046050045.1 Pseudomonadota bacterium
CTCGACCGCGCTCTTCTTCTTCTCGGTCTCGTTCATCGGGCTGGCCGAGGCCACGGCCATCATGGATGTCCAGCCCGTGCTGATCACCCTCGGTGCCGCGCTGTTTCTGGGCGAAAAGATCGGCCCGCGCCGTCTGGCCAGCGTCTTCGTCGCGCTGTTCGGGGCCATCATCATCATCCGCCCGGGGACCGAGGTCTTTACCCCCTACGCGCTGCTGCCGCTGGCCGGTGCCGTGTCCTACGCGGGTTTTGCACTGGTGACGCGCTGGGTCGGGCAGCGCGAACATCCCTGGACCTCGCTGTTCTACGCGGGCCTTCTGGGAACCTTCGTCACCTCGGTCCTGCTGCCCGGCGAGTGGATGCCCATTGCCACGTCGCATCTGCCCTGGTTCGTGTTGCTGGCGCTGCTGGGAACGGCCGGGCAGTTCTGCCTGATCCGCGCCTTTACCCTGACCGAGGCGGGGGTGCTCGCGCCCTTCGGTTATGCCGGGCTGATTCTTGCCGCCTTCTGGGGATTCGTGGTCTTTGGCGAAATCCCGGACATCTTCACCATCGTGGGTGCGCTTGTGATCGTCGGGGCCGGTCTTTATGTCTGGCACCGTGAAACGCTGCTGCGCCGGGCCGTCCCGGGCCGCAGCTGACCGACCGCGAGGGCATTCTTGGCTTTTCTGGACGAGGACGAGGAACGTGGCTTCTGGCTCCGGGCGACGGACCGGTTTGTCGTCGTCTTCGCCCGCCTCTTCCTCTGGCTCGCAATGCGCCTGCCCTACGAGCGGCGGGTGCCCGTCGCGGGCTGGGTATTCTCGCGCATCGTCGCCCCCGTCGCCGGCTACAGCCGCCGGGTGCGCGACAACCTGGCCAAGGTCCGGCCCGACCTCGACCCCGCCGAGGTCCGCCGCCTGATGCGGGACGTCCCCGACAATGTCGGGCGCACCCTGATCGAGATCTGGTCGGGACAGGCCTTCATCGACCGCGTCCGCGACCTGCCGCTGACCGGCCCCGGTGTCGCCGCGCTGGAACGCGCGCTGGCCGAGGGCCGTCCGGCCGTGCTGGCGACGGGCCATGTCGGAAACTATGACGTGGTGCGCGCCCGGCTGATCGCCAACGGCTACCGGGTCGGCGCGCTCTACAAGCCGATGAAGAACGACGGCTTCAATGAAATCTACGTCCGTGCCATCTCGCGCATCGGCACGCCGCTCTTTGCCCGCGGCACCCATGGCCTGGGCGAGATGGTGCGGCACCTGAAGTCGGGCGGAATGCTCGGGCTCTTGATGGACCAGCATATCGGGACCGGCGTGCAACTGACCTTCTTCGGCGCCCCTGCCATGACCGCAACCTCGGCCGCAGACCTGGCGCTGAAGTACAAGGCCGACCTGATCCCGATCTATGCGCTGCGCGAACGGAACGGGCTCGACTTCCGGATCGTGGTCGAGGCCCCGATCCCCGCCGGCACGCCCGAAGCGATGACCCAGGCCGTCAACGACAGCCTCGAGGCGCTGGTGCGAGCGCACATGGACCAGTGGTTCTGGATTCACCGCCGCTGGAAGGTGCGCAAGCGCCGCAAGCCCAAGGGCGAAGGCCGCAAGCGCCGCCGTTCCTAACGCAGGCGCGCTGCCGCCAGGATTGCGCCCGGTCCGGGGGCCTGCACGATCACCACGACCGGCGCGTCGCCCGGAGCGGGCGCCGTTACGGTCGCCGCCTCGCGCCCGTTCCAGTCGGCCACCACCGCCCAGTCGGTCACGATGTTGTGGTAGGTGATCGTCCGTCCGCCGTTCTCGCCCCGGCGGATCGCGACCTCGGCCTCGGGGCGGTAGCGCACCAGATGCACTTCCGCCTTGCCCGCGGCCTGCCCCTTCGGGTCAAGCCCGATGCGGACCTCGTTGCCCTGCCGTGTCAGCGTCAGCCCGACCGTCGGACCGACCGCCGCCTGCCGCGCAATCGCCTCGCCAAGCTCATCGGGCCGCGCGCCGACCAGCCGGTCGAGGCCGCCCACGACCATCTGCGGCGTATAGACGGTGCGCGCGCCGGCAACCCGCGCATAGGCCTTCTGCCGCGCCGAATGTCCGGCCCGGGCGAAATCGTCCTTCCAGCCCAGATAGTCCCAGTAGTCCACATGCAGCGCCAGCGCGATCACGTCCTCGCGCCCGGCCAGCCCGGCCAGGATCTCGTCCGCCGGCGGGCAGGACGAACAGCCCTGCGAGGTATAAAGCTCCACCACCGTGGCACTGCTGTCCTGCGCCAGCGCAGCACCCGACATCCCGGCCCACAGGCCAAGGCACAATCCAACGATCGCCTTCATGGCTGAATATCCTGATCCCCTTGCTGCCCTTCTGTTAGCCGAGAAGCCCGCACACGACCAATCAAGGTTTTGCGAGAGACTGCAATCTTGCCGCACCGGCTCTACTCGACAAATTGTGCACAATGGTATACAAACTGCGTCGCCAGCCCTTGATCGCAGTTTTACGTTGCGGCATTAGGCCCATGACCACGCCACACAGCCAGAGGTAGCCCGCCATGACCGTCGTCACCGGAAAGGACACCGCCAAGACCCGCCGCACGCTTTCGGCGGGTGGCCAGTCCGTCGCCTATTACTCGATCCCGGCCGCGCAGGCCGCGGGCCTGGGCGATTTCTCGAACCTTCCGGCCTCGCTCAAGGTCGTGCTGGAAAACATGCTGCGGTTCGAGGACGGCGGCTTCACCGTCAGCGTCGACGACATCAGGGCCTTTGCCGAATGGGGCGCGAACGGCGGCCAGAACCCGCGCGAGATCGCCTACCGCCCGGCCCGCGTCCTGATGCAGGACTTCACCGGCGTTCCGGCGGTCGTGGACCTTGCCGCGATGCGCGACGGGATCAAGGCGCTGGGCGGCGACGCCAAGAAGATCAACCCGCTGGTCCCCGTCGATCTGGTCATCGACCACTCGGTGATGATCGACGAGTTCGGCAACCCCCGCGCCTTCCAGAAGAACGTCGACCTCGAATACGAACGCAACATGGAGCGTTACGTGTTCCTGAAATGGGGCCAGCAGGCCTTTGACAACTTCCGCGTCGTGCCGCCGGGCACCGGCATCTGCCA
>JBJOQI010000086.1:0-2806 GCA_046050045.1 Pseudomonadota bacterium
AGACGGGCAGGGAGGTGCCTCCCGCCTTGTCGCTTTCCTCGGCCCGGTCGAGCACGGCCTGAAGCTCTGCCCCCCGCGCAAAGTCGGGGTTCATTGGCGCACCGCCACGGATGGCGGCAATGAAACGGTCATAGTTCGTGGGCACGGTGCCAAGTTCGACCTCGTGCCACTCTGCCGCCTCCAGCCCCGGCGCTGTACACAGGCGCAGGCGGCTGACGTTCTTTTCCCAGGTCACTTCCATGCCGCCCAGATCACCGAAGATCCGCAGGCGCAGGTCGTTCAGGTGACCGCTCGCGAAGCGGCTGGCATGGACCACGCCCACCGCGCCATTCGCCAGCGACAGGTGCATCGCGCAGCTGTCGTTTGCATCGAGCACGTATTTCCCGATCTGGTCGCCCGGCGCCTTTTGGAAGGTCTTGAGCCGGCAGGACACGTCCGTGACCGGCAGACCGGCGGCAAAGGACATGAAGTCGAGGATATGGATGCCCACGTCGCCCAGAACGCCCTTCGACCCATGCGCGGTCGACAGCCGCCACAGCCACTGGTCCTGCGTCTTCCAGTCGCCCCAGGCGGGCTGGGTCAGCCAGCTTTGCAGGTAGGATGCCTCGAAATGCCGGACCGGGCCGATGGTGCCCGCCGCAACCAGTTCCGCCGCCTTCTGCAGCGCCGGGCCGTTGCGATAGGTCAGGTTGACGCCGTTCACCACGCCCGCTTTCGCCGCCGCGTCGGCCATGGCCCTGGCGTCGGCATAGGTTACGGCCAGCGGCTTTTCGCACATGACGTGCTTGCCTGCCGCCAGCATTGGCATGGTCGTCGGATAGTGCACCGGGTCGGGCGTCACATTCGACACGGCGTCGAATTCGCCCCAGGCCAGCGCCTCGTCGACCGAGGCGAAGCCATGTCCGATGCCGAAGCTTTCGTTGAAGGCCTTGAGCCGGTCGCCGTTGGTATCGATCCCCGCGACGACCGAGACGCCCTCGATCTTCTGGTAGTGCTCGACATGGTGCCGGGCCATGCCGCCGGTGCCGAGCACCAGAATCCTGACAGGTCTGGCAACCATCAGCGCAGGCCCTTCTCGCCGGCGGCGTGAAGCTTCAGGCCGCGTTCCTCGATCTTTTCCAGGGCCTTGCCGACGGGCGTATTGGGCGCATCGGTCGGGTCACTGATGCGGGCGGCGGGGTTGTAGGCCCACTTGACCCCGTTGCGCAGGACAAGCTGCACGTTGGCATCGTGGTAGGACGGGTAGGTTTCATGTCCCGGGCGGAAGTAGAAGACGTTGCCCGCGCCGCGCTTGTAGGTCACGCCTGAGCGGAACACCTCGCCGCCCTGGAACCAGCTTATGAAGACGGTTTCCAGCGGTTCGGGAATGCCGAAGGGCTCGCCATACATCTCTTCGTATTCAAGCTCGAAGTACTTGCCGAGACCCGCCGCGATCGGGTGATTGGGCGAGGTGACCCAAAGCCGCTCGCGCTCGCCGGCCTCGCGCCAGGACAGGTTGCAGGGCGCACCCATCAGGCGCTTGAATATCTTCGAGAAATGGCCCGAGTGCAGCACGATCAGCCCCATGCCGGACCAGACCGCCTCGGCCACCCTCTCGACCACGTCGTCCTTGACCTCGCCATGCGCTGCATGGCCCCACCAGACCAGCACGTCGGTTTCGGCCAGGCGCGAGGCCGGAAGGCCATGTTCGGGGTCCTGCAGCACCGCGGTCGTCGCCGAAATGCCCGGATCGGTGTTCAGCGCATCGGCGATGCAGGTGTGCATGCCCTTGGGGTAGAGGCTCTGGACGGCCTTCGACTTCTGTTCGTGGACGTTTTCGCCCCAGACAACGGTTCTGATTGTCATGATGTCATGCCTTTCTTTGTCGGGCCCGGCAGATTCCGGGCCGCGCTGTCAATTCAACTTGAAAACCGCCGGTCTCAGTAGATCGGCTTGCCGGCCTCGTCAAAGCGGTAGATGTGCCCGTCGCGCGGACGCAGGCCGACCTTGGTGCCGTACTGGATGGGCGACTTGCCTTCCTGCCGCACGATCAGCGGCTCGGGCGACCCGACCTCGACGAACAGGTAGGTATCCGACCCGAGGTTCTCGGTATGGACGACATCGCCCGTAAAGGTCGGGTTGTCCTGCACCACGTCGATATGCTCGGACCGCAGGCCCAGCGTGTGGCAGTTGAACATCTCGGCGTGCTTGCCGGTCAGGAAGTTCATCTTCGGGCTGCCGATGAAGCCAGCGACGAAGATCGAATTCGGGCGCTCGTAAAGCTCCTCGGGGCTGCCGACCTGTTCCAGCTTGCCGTCGCGCAGCACCGCGATCCGGTCGGCCAGGGTCATTGCCTCGACCTGGTCGTGGGTCACGTAGATCATCGTGACCTTGTTCATCGAATGGTGCAGCTTGGCGATTTCCAGACGCGTCTGGACGCGCAGCGCGGCGTCGAGGTTCGACAGCGGTTCGTCGAACAGGAACACGCGCGGATCGCGCACGATGGCGCGGCCGATGGCCACCCGCTGGCGCTGGCCGCCCGAAAGCTGCTTGGGCAGGCGGTCAAGCAGATGCTCGATCTGAAGCAGCTTCGCCGCTTCGCGCACGCGCTTGTCGACGTCGGCGGCGTTGGTGTTCGCCAGCTTCATCCCGAAGGCCATGTTGTCGTAGACCTTCATGTGCGGATAAAGCGCATAGCTCTGGAAAACCATCGCGATGCCGCGCTTGGACGGGATCACGTTGTTCACGCGGTCGCCGTCAAACAGCATGTCGCCCGTTGTGATGTCTTCGAGCCCCGAGATCAGGCGCAGGAGCGTGGACTTGCCGC
>JBJOQI010000087.1:0-6779 GCA_046050045.1 Pseudomonadota bacterium
GATGCGTCAACTGACCCCGCGGTGCAGAAAGCCGCGCCGAAACTGGTCGGCTCGATCAGCCGGGCGGTCAACCTCTGCGAGACGACGCTCGCCTTCGGCAAGGCCGAAGAGCCGCCGCCCCGGCTGTCGGTCTTCATGCTGGCCGCGCTGGTGTCGGATGTCGCCGAGGGGGAAAGGCTCGCGACGACCACGGAGATGATCGAGATTCTCACCGATGTCGCCGCTGGCCTGTCGATCCGGGCAGATCAGGAGCAGCTTCACCGGGTGATCTCGAACCTTGTCCGCAACGCACGGCAGGCGATCGAGGCGACGGGGCGGGCGGGCACGATCGAGATCGGCGCGGGCGAGACCGACAGCGGCTGGTGGCTGCGGGTGGGCGACACCGGGCCGGGCCTGCCGGAACGGACCAAGGAACATCTGTTCCAGGCCTTCCAGGGCGGCAGCCGCAAGGGTGGCACGGGCCTTGGCCTTGCCATTGCGGCCGAATTGATCCGCGGGCATGGCGGCAGTCTGGAGCTGGTGCGCAGCGACGCGGAAGGCACCGAGTTCATGATTCACCTGCCGCGCAGCGTGCAGACCACAGAGGGCAGCCGTTCGGCCGCCTGAAGCCCCGCCACGCCGGAAATTGGCCTTGCATAACGCCGTCGGGCGGACTAGATGATCGCCCCACAGCGGACCCGTAGCTCAGTTGGATAGAGCATCAGACTACGAATCTGAGGGTCGGGCGTTCGAATCGCTCCGGGTCCGCCATATTTCCCAGACCGCCAAGAAACGACCGGTGCGACGCGGGATTTTCCTGTAAATCCGGTGATTTGCCGCGGGCAAGGCCGGCGGGAGTTCGTGGCGCAACTGCCCAGATCGGTGAACGAATTGTTCCTTTGGCCGCGCATAATGGCCCGCAATCACCCTAGGGTTGCCCTTTTTTCGCCCGAGCGCGGGTTCATCAATGGACCATCGAAGAACGCACCACCGGCTTCGATGCCACCACGACGCACCAGGATTACCACGATGAAACTCGCCACCGCACTTCTGAACTGCCTCGGGTTCTCGGGCCGCGACGCGGCCGACGTCTTCGAGATGCGCCTTGCCTCGATGACCTCGCCGTCGGTGACTGGCCCGCGCCTGCGCCGCACTGCCGTGCCCGCGCTGTTCGCCTTCCGCCGCACCGCCCACTGAGTTTTGTGTCTGACCGGCCAGCCGGTCAGAACGAGATCTCGACGCCCGGCAGGTCAAGCGCGCGCATCAGGTCCCGCAGTTCCTGCCGCGCCGCCACGTTCGAGATGTTGAGGCTTTCGACGCCGACCTCGCGCAGGTCCAGCAGCGTCAGGCCGCGCGGGAACAGCTCGCGGAAGATCACCCGTTCCGAAAACCCGGGTGCCACGCGGAAGCCGATCCGCTTCGACAGCTGGTCCAGCGCATCCCCCACCTTCTTCTTGTTGTGCATCTGCTGCGCGCCAAGGCGGTTGCGCAGCACGATCCAGTCGATCGGCGGCAGGCCCGCACGGGCGCGCAGCTGGCGCGCGTTCCAGACCATCTCGGAATAGATCGACGGACCGGTGACGCGGCCGGTGTCAGGGTCGACCCGCGCCAGCAGGTCGAAGTCGATGAAGCTGTCGTTCAGGGGCGTGATCAGCGTGTCGGCCAGCGAATGCGCCACCTGGCTGAGGCGCGTATGGCTGCCGGGGCAGTCGATCACGATGAAGTCGGTCTCTGTCTCCATGCTGCCGACAGCGGCAGACAGGCGCTGGTCGAAGACATTGTCCTGCGGTCCAAGCTGGGCGGCATCGACCTCGGGCAGGTCGCGGTAGTCGGGCGAGGGTAGGTTCAGGCCCTGCTTGCGCAGAAAGGCGCGGCGGTTCTCGACATAGCGGCCAAAGCTGCGCTGGCGCAGGTCGAGGTCGAGCGCGCCGACCCGGTGGCCCATCCGGGCCAGCGCGGTCGCCACATGCATGCAGGTCGTGGACTTGCCCGACCCGCCCTTTTCATTCCCGACGACGATGATATGCGCCATTGCCCGCCCGTGCAGTCCCGAGTCAAAAGGCGCGCCGTTTCCAGCGCGCCTTTACTATATGTTGTGGTCCCGCGCTTGAAAAGCGCAAGATGGTCAGAAGCCGAGGCCGGCGTACTTGTTCTTGAACTTCGACACGCGACCGCCGGTGTCCATCAGCTTGGCCGACTGGCCGGTCCAGGCCGGGTGCGACAGCGGGTCGATGTCGAGCGCCATCTTGTCGCCTTCCTTGCCCCAGGTGGTGCGGGTCTGGAAGGTGGTGCCGTCGGTCAGCTTGACCTCGATCGTGTGGTATTCGGGGTGAATGCCCTGTTTCATCGGTCAGACCCTCACTCGGCTTTTTCTTTGTAGTTGGTGACTTCGGCGATACGGGCCGATTTGCCGCGACGGTCGCGGAGATAGTAGAGCTTGGCGCGACGCACGCGGCCGCGGCGGACCACTTCGATGTTGTCGATGTTGGTCGAGTAAAGCGGGAACACGCGTTCCACGCCTTCGCCGAAGGAAATCTTGCGGACCGTGAACGAGGCCGAGATGGTCGCGCCGCCCTTGCGGCCGATCACGACGCCTTCGTAGTTCTGGACGCGGGTGCGCGTGCCTTCGGTCACCTTGTAGCCGACGCGAACGGTGTCGCCGGCCTTGAAGTCCGGAATGTTCTTGCCGAGGGCCGCGATCTGTTCGGCCTCGAGCTGGGCGATGATGTCCATCGCGGTCTCCTATGTTGCCTGCCTTGTGGCAGTGGTGTGCGCGTCCTCAGAGCTCTCGGTCTTCATCCGGGTCCCTACCGGCTTTCGCCGCGTAAGCCCGCCAGAGATCAGGTCGTCGTTTCTGTGTCAGCCTTTCGGCCTCGGCCCGCCGCCAGTCAGCAATCTTCCCGTGATGACCGGATTGAAGCACTTCCGGTATCTCACGGCCTTCCCAGACGGTGGGTCTTGTGTACTGCGGGTGTTCCAGCCGCCCGTCCGAAAAGGATTCCTCCTCGGTGGACAGCTGATTCCCGAGCACGCGGGGTATAAGGCGAACGGTCGCGTCGATCAAGGCTGTCGCTGCGATCTCGCCTCCGGTCAGGACAAAGTCGCCAAGGCTGACCTCTTCGACCCCGTAATGGTCCAGAACCCGCTGGTCCACGCCCTCGAACCGGCCGCAGAGCAGCGTGATCCCCTCGGCCCCGGCCCAGTCCCGCGCCATCGCCTGCGAAAAGGGTTTGCCGCGCGGCGACAGGTAGACCACCGGCCAGCGGCGGCGGTCGGGCGGCGTGCCGACCGAAGCCGCGTCAAGCGCGCGCGCCACCACGTCGGGGCGCAGCACCATGCCGGCCCCGCCACCCGCAGGCGTGTCGTCGACGTTGCGGTGCCTGCCCTCGCCGAAGGGCCTGAGGTCGATGGTCTCGAGCGCCCAGAGACCCTGCTGCAGCGCCTTGCCGGTCAGCGACAGGCCGAGTGTGCCCGGAAAGGCCTCGGGGAAAAGCGTGATGATCCTCGCGGTCCAGACGCCGGCAAGGCGCAAGGGCTCTTCCATCAGGTCGCGCGGCCCCGCGGCAAGGCTGACACGCAGCCGGCCGTGGGATTTGCCGGTCGGCTCGGTCATACCGGTGCGGGGGCTGCGGTGATCGGACGGGCGATCACTTGCGCGGCCCTTCTCCGGTCTTGCGCTCGATCTCGCGGATGGCGCTGTCGAGGAAGGCCTTCGTCTCGGCGGAATCGATGGCGGGGTTCCAGAGGATCCGCCCGACCGGCACCGCCAGAAGCGAGATCAGGACGGGCAGCCAGGGCTGCATCTCGAGCACGCCGACAAGGCCCGCAAGACCGCGCCCGACGCCGAAGGCCACGATGACCAGAAGCACCTGGACCAGCGCGACCAGCCCCAGACGCGCCGCAAGCGCCAGCGGTGTTCCGTCAGCGGTTGCCTTCGCCCAGACCGAGGGGCGCATCAGCGTCATCCACAGCACGAAGATCGCCACGAAGACCGGCAGCACCGCGATGGGCGCCGCCGAAAACCCGGCGAGCAGCGGGCCGACGTACAGCATGGCGGCCGCCACCGAGAAAAGTTTCATCTGCCGTTTCATTCAGGCGCGCCCCCCCGGACATCGCCCTCATCCTGCACGTCTTGCGGCGGATCCGCAACGATGCGGCCTGCGGCCAGATCCACGGTCGGGACGATCGCCTTTGTGAACGGCAAAAGCAGCGCCGACTTTCGGCCCGGTTCGTGAATTTCCAGTATATCGCCCGCGCCGTGGTTGTAGACGGCGCGGACTGTTCCCAGCCTGGCCCCCCCGGTATCAGAGACGACAAGCCCGATCAGATCGGTGTGGTAGAATTCGTCGTCAGGAAGGCTCGGCAGGCGGTCCCGGTCTGCAAAAAGCTGCGTGCCGCGCAGGGCGTCCGCCTCTTCCTTGGTGGAAATGCCCGCAAGACGCGCGGCGAGGCCTTGTGGCACGCCGCGCGTTATCTTGACGTTAAAGCTGCGCGTTCCGTCCTCGGTCCAGAGCGGCCCGTAGGATGCGATAGCCTCGGGGACGGCGCAGAAGATTTTCAGCCGCACCTCGCCGCGCACGCCGAAGGCACCCGCAATCGCGCCGACGCAGATGCGGTCAGACGACATCGGGGCCCCCGTAAGGCATGGGCGGCAAGGTGGCCACGATCACTCGGCCGCGGCTTCTTCTTCGACAGCGGCGGGCGCTGCGGCTGCTTCGGCGGCCTTGGCAGCCTTGGCGGCCTTTTCCTCGACGCGCTTCTTGGCGCGCTCGTGGGGTTCGCCCTTCTTCAGGTTGGCGCGGGCCGGCTTGTCGCGCAGGCCGGCGGCCTCGAGGAAGCGGGCGATGCGGTCGGTCGGCTGGGCGCCCTGGCCGAGCCAGTACTGCACGCGCTCGACGTTCATCTTGACGCGCTCTTCGCTGTCCTTGGCGACCAGCGGGTTGTAGGTGCCCAGCTTCTCGATGAAGCGGCCATCGCGCGCCATGCGGCTGTCAGCCGCGACGATCGCGTAGAAGGGGCGCTTTTTGGTGCCGCCACGGGCCAGACGGATCTTCATTGCCATGTCAGTTTCTCCTTTTCGATGGCGTTGGAACGGGGCCTAAGGCCCTGTCATTTCTGCAGTTTCTCGTGATGCCTGATGACTTCGCCGATGATGAAGGTCAGGAATTTCTTGGCGAATTCCGGGTCGAGGTCGGCCTCGCGGGCCAATCGCTCCAGCCGCTCGATCTGCCGCGCCTCGCGTGCGGGATCGGACGCGGGCAGGTCGTGTTCGGCCTTCAGCCGGCCCACCGCCTGGGTGTGCTTGAAGCGTTCGGCGAGCGTATAGACCAGGATCGCGTCCAGCCGGTCGATCGAGTCGCGGTGGTCCTTCAGAAGGTCGGCGGCGCGGGTGGATGCGTCCATCACAGGGCCCTCCCGAGGCCGAAAATCCACGTCTTCCTGACGTCTTCTCTACGTACGTACAACGTACGTACGTTCAGGGGCTGGAACCTCATCGGGCGACCTCCTGCGGGTGGTGGCGGAAGACCCAGACGGGGTCGTCGGCAAAGGCGGATTCAGCGGCCAGGTCACGGACTGCGCCCAGGCGCAAGGCCACGGCAGCCGAGGCCGCGTGGCCGGGGGCCACATAGCTGACCAGCGCAAGCGTGCCGAGGGTGCCGAGCGCCCAGTCGCGGGCGGCGGCGGCGGCCTCGGTCGCATAGCCCTTGCCTTCGGCTTCGGCGGCAAAGAGGTAACCGAGTTCCGGTTCCGCATCCTCCGGCTCGAAGCCCACGAGGACGAAGCCCTGAAGCGTGCCGTCCCGCGTCGTGACCGACCACAACCCGTGCCCGCGCAACAGCCAGACGGCGACGGCGCGGCAGAAGTCGTCCCAGGCTTCGGCCTGCGACATCGGGCCGCCGATGTTCACGCCGCGCTCGGTGCAGGCAATGGCGGTCCAGAGGCCGAAGTCGCCAATCACCGGCGCGCGCAGCACCAGCCGCGCGGTTTCGATCCGGGGCAGGGTGGCGGCGACGGCCTGCGCCTGCGCGCGGCCTGCTTCGGTCAGGGGATAGGACCAGGGCGCGGTCATGCCGCCACCTTCGCGTTGTGCCGGTAGACCCGGACGGGCGGCGGGTAAGGGCAAGGCGCCTGCGGATCGGGCGTGGCGCCAAGGCGTTCGGCAAGCCGGTGCGACGCGGTGTTCTCGGGGTGCGTGTAGCTGACGGCGGTCCGATAGGCCGAGGTTGCGAAGAACCAGTCGCGCGCGGCCCGTGCCGCTTCGGTCGCCATGCCTTGGCCTTCGTCGCCCGCGTTCCACAGATTCCAGGCAAGCTCGGGCTCGGGGTGGCCTTCGGGGAAGAAGGGTCCGGCAAGGCCGATGGCATCGTCATCGCCGCGCCGGGTGATCGCGAACAGCGAAAATCCGTGCCGCCGCCACTGCCGCGCCAGTTCCGGGAACTCGGCCTCGGCGTCGGCTTCGGTCCAGGGGCCACCCATGAAGCGGGTCCTGTCCGACGTCCAGAAGGCAGCGAACGCAGCCACGTCGCCCACGCGCGGCGCGCGCAAGACCAGCCGTTCGGTGGTCAGCACGGGGGTATCGGCAAGGGCGATGGTCATGACACCCTTCCCGGCCGAATGTGGCGATAGACAAGATCACCGTCGTCCTGCCTTGCCGCAGCGTGGTCCGGCGTCGCGCCCAGCCGCTCGGCCACGCGGGCCGACGCCGTGTTGGCCTGGTCCATGTAACTGACGAGCGACGGAAGGTCAGTATTTACGAAAGCCCAGTCACGCAGGCAGGCTGCGGCCTCGGTCGCGAAGCC
>JBJOQI010000088.1:0-8689 GCA_046050045.1 Pseudomonadota bacterium
CGCCACCGCCTCGCCCGAGGGCCAGTCGATCTGCCCGGTGACATGGCAGACCTCGACCACGCCGCCCGGCGTCAGGGCAAGCCCGGTGGCCAGCCCGCACCGTGCCATCTCGGCCCGGACCCCATCCGTCATCATCGCCGGATCGTCGAAACCGGCCCCCTCCTCGATGCCCAGGACGCCCTTGTGGCGCGAGGCCCAGGGGCCATAGTGCCGGCCGCCGTTCGAATGCCAGAACATCGACAGGGGCAGCACCGCCGCATCGCGCAGCGACAGGAACAGCGCGCCATCCCCGGGCAGGGTCACCGCCACCCAGCCTGGCCCCGGACCGGCCTCCAGCGCCATCACGAAATCCTCATGCGCCGTGCTCAGCGGGTAGTCGAGCAGATCGACCGTGCCGCCCGCTGCCGCCGGAAAGCGGCGCGGGTCGGCCGACTGCGCCGGATAGGCCAGATGCGACCGCCCGCGCGCAGGGTCGGATTCCTGCGGATCGCGAGGCGTGGCCCAAAGCTGGCGGGGCGATGTCCGGATCGTCGCCGCATCCCCGGCCCGGATCATCGCGTGATTGGCCACCGCCCAGCGCCCCGCGCCGCCGCGGATCACATGCCGCTGATGCAGGAAGGGCGAGCCGTCGATCAGCGTCACCTGCTTTTCCACCTCGGCCCCGCAGGCCGGGCGATCGAGCAGCCAGCGCCCGGTCACCCGGTCGCCCGCCCGCGCCTGCCCCGAGAAACTCCATCCGGCATTCGCCGTCCAGCCATGCAGAGGCGCGGCGTCGGCGCTGGCATCGGCAAAGGGCAGGCAGAAGAAATCGCCGCGCAACCGGCGCAGATGCGCCGCCGCCGTCTCCAGCCCCGGCGCATCCTCCTGCCAGGGTGCCCGGTGCATCACGTCGATCGCCCTGCCGCCATCCCGGACGACCGACCACAGGAACCCGCAGCCGCGGTCCACCTCGGCCACGATTCCTTCCGCTTCGATCCGGTCCGTCATGGACTCACCCCTTGAGGTAAACACATCAGAATTTTCATTCCGTCTGATTGAAAAAACAGCACCGCTGTTCTAGAAATCATCACTGTCACCAGCCGAAGGGAAGGAACCGCCATGGCCAACTGGATCGAAGTCTGCACCCGCGACGAGATCGACGAAGAAGACGTCATGCGCTGGGATCACGGCGGCAAGACCTTTGCGATCTATCGCTCGCCCGACGACGAGTTCTTTGCCACCGACGGGCTGTGCAGCCACGAGAATGTCCACCTCGCCGGGGGTCTGGTGATGGATTACGTCATCGAATGCCCCAAGCACAACGGCCAGTTCGACTATCGCACGGGCGAGGCCAAGCGCGCCCCGGTCTGCATCAACCTGCGCACCTATCCCGTCCGGGTCGAGGGCGATCAGGTCTTCATCGACCTCGGCTGATCCCGGTTCCCTCCTCTAGATGCCCGCCATCACCGCCACCCCGGCAAGGGCGGCAGGCAAGGCCTGAACGAACAGGATCCTGCGCGAGGCGGTCGCGGCCCCATAGACCCCGGCCACCGTTACGCATCCCAGAAAGAACAGGGCGTTGGCACTGCCCGCGCCTGGAATCCCGAGAACCGCCGCCCAGATCAGCCCGGCGGCCAGAAAGCCGTTGTAAAGCCCCTGGTTGGCCGCAAGCACGCGGCTGTCGCGGGCGAAGTCCGCGGTCGTGCCGAAAGCGGCGCGGGTGGCCGGATGCTCCCAGCGGAACATCTCGAGCCAGAGGATATAGACATGCAGCGCCGCGACGGCGCAGGTCAGGACCAGCCCGATCATGCGGCGGGCATCCGCGTTTCGACCATGCCCGCATACCAGCTCGACCCGAAGGGGATGGCGTTGTCGTCGAAATTGTAGGCCGGGTGGTGCACCATCGCGGTGTCGCCATTGCCGAGGAAGATGTAGGCGCCGGGGCGTTCGTTCAGCATGAAGCTGAAATCCTCGGCCCCCATCAGCGGCGCGGTGTCGGTATCGACCCGGCCCGAAACCTCGCGCGCCACCTCGGCGGCAAACCCGGTGTTCTCGGGCGTGTTCATCGTCACCGGATAGCCGCGGCGATAGTCGACCTCGGCCGTCGCGCCAAAGGCCAGCGCCGTCGCCTCGACCAGCGCCTTGATCCGCGCCTCGACGAAATCCTGCACCTTGGGGTCCATCGTCCGCACCGTGGCCTTCAGGTGCACGGTCTGGGGGATGACGTTGTAGGCCTCGCTTTCGGTGCGGAAGGTGCAGACCGACACGACGACCTGCTTCAAGGGGTCGACGTTCCGGCTGGCGATGGATTGCAGCGCCACGACGATGTGCGCGGCAACCAGTGTGGTGTCGATGCAGTCGTGCGGCTTGGCGGCATGGCCGCCCTTGCCGGTCACGATCACGTCGAACTGGTCCGCCGCCGCCATCATCGCGCCGGGGCGGATCGCGAACTGGCCCACGGGGATGCCGGGCATGTTGTGCATGCCATAGACTTCTTGCACCCCGAAACGGTCCATCATGCCGTCCGCCACCATCTCGCGCCCGCCGCCGCCGCCCTCTTCGGCGGGCTGGAAGATCACCACGGCGGTGCCGTCGAAGTTGCGCGTCTCGGCCAGGTAGCGCGCGGCGCCCAGCAGCATCGCGGTATGCCCGTCATGGCCGCAGGCATGCATCTTGCCTTGCGTCTTCGAGGCATAGGGCAGCCCCGTCGCCTCGATGATCGGCAGCGCATCCATGTCGGCGCGCAGCCCGATCACCCGCTTGCGCGAGTCGGTCCTGCCCCGGATCACGCCGACAACACCTGTCCGGCCGATCCCCTCGACCACCTCGTCGCAGCCAAAGCCGCGCAACAGTTCGGCCACCTTCGCCGCCGTCCGGTGCACGTCGAACAGTAGCTCGGGGTGCTCGTGGAAATCCCGCCGCCAGGCGGTGATCTCGGGCAAAAGCTCGGCGAAGCGGTTCTTGACAGGCATGGCGGGGTTCCTCTTGTCGGTCGCCCGGATGGTCCGGCAAATCCTGCCCCGGCGCAACCCCGTGCCGCCGCAAATGCAAGGGGCGGCCCGAAGACCGCCCCCCTGAACCCTTCATTCTGCCGGGATCATTCGTCCAGCGTCACCGCCACGAACCGCGGATCACCCTCGCGCCGGATCAGCAGCAGCAGCGACTTGCGCCCCGCCTCCTTTGCCTCTTCGATCCGCGTTTCCAGGTCGGCGATCGAGGCGACGGCCTGCTGGCCGGCTTCGGTAATCACGTCGCCCGCCCGCAGCCCCTTGCCGAAGGCGTCCGAAGCCTCGTCGATCTCGCTGACGACCAGTCCCTCGGTCCCGTCGGGCAGGCCCATCTGCGTCGCGGTCTCGTCGGTCAGTTCCGTCAGCGTCATGCCGAGCAGCGCCTTTTCCTCGGGCTCGGCCGGCTGGGTCTGCGCCGCAGGCACCGCCTCGCCCTCGGCTTCCTCGCGGCGGCCAAGCGTGATCATCAGCTTCACGTCCTCGCCTTCGCGCAGCACCTCGACCGGCACGGCCTTGCCCACTTCGGCATCGGCCACGCGGCGCACCAGTTCCCGGGTATCGGCAACCTCGACCCCGTCGAACGAGGTGATGACATCCCCCGCCTTGATGCCCGCGTCCATCGCCGGGCCCTCGGGAACATCGGTCACCAGCGCGCCAACCGCCTCGGTCAGCCCCATCGCGTCGGCCACGTCGGGCGTCACGTCCTGGATCTTCACGCCCAGCCAGCCGCGGCGCGTCTCGCCGAACTGCTGCAACTGGTCCACGACCTTCGACACCACGTTCGAGGCCATCGAGAACCCGATCCCGATCGACCCGCCGTTGGGCGACAGGATCGCGGTATTCACGCCGATCACGTCGCCGTTCATGTTGAACAGCGGCCCGCCCGAGTTGCCGCGGTTGATCGCGGCATCGGTCTGGATGAAGTCGTCATAGGTTCCCGACAGCTCGCGGTTGCGGGCCGAGACGATCCCGGCGCTGACCGAAAAGCCCTGGCCCAGCGGGTTGCCCATGGCCATCACCCAGTCGCCGACGCGCATCTGGTCGCTGTCGCCGAAGTTCACGTAAGGCAGGGCGGTATCGCTTTCCACTTTCAGCAGCGCGATATCCGTCTTGGGGTCGGTGCCGACCAGCTTGGCATCCAGCACATCGCCGCCGAAGAACTCGATCTGGATCTCGTCGGCCCCTTCGATCACGTGGTTGTTCGTCACGATAAAGCCGTCGGCCGAGATCACGAAGCCCGACCCCAGCGCGTTCGACCGCTGGCTGCCGCGGTTCTGCGGCCCCTCGCCCTCGGGCATCCCGAACTCGCGGAAAAAGTCCTCGAAGGGCGAGCCTTCCGGCACCATCGGCCCGCCGTCAGTCGGGGCCGCGATCACCGTCGTCGTGGTGATGTTCACGACCGACGTGCTGATCTGCTCGGCCAGTTCCGCAAAGCTTTCGGGCGGCGCAAAGGCCTCGGCCCGCCCCGCCTGCCCCAGCGCAATCCCCAGCGCCAGCGCCGTTCCCAGCAGAATGCGCGGCATCACTCCTGTCGCGGGCAGGATCGCCACCCCTGATGTCGTTTGGGTTGTCACTCTGAACTCCCTTGTTTTTCCGGCCGCGCCCGCGTTCCGGGCCCCGCCGCCAATGAACAGTCTTCAGCTAGGCGACGCCGGCTTTCAAATCAAAGGGCCGTCGCGCCGACTCAAAGCCATGTGATCCGCCTGTAACCGGGGGCGACTGTCTCAGCCGCCCGGCGGCCCCGCAAGCCAAATGAGCGCGACCCCCGCCGCCACCGCCAGCAGCCCCAGGAACCGGCGGGTTTCCACCGGCATCCGCCGCAACAGGTCCATGAGCTCGTCAATGCGCGAAGGGGCCAGCGCAAGCACCAGCCCCTCCACCACAAGGACAAGCCCGATCCCCAGCACCAGCCAGGACAGGGCCGCCATCGCCTGCGTCAGTCCTGCGCCGGCGCCGGGTCAACCGGCACGTCCGAGGACTTCAGGTAGTTGAAGAACTCGCTGTCCGGCGCCATCACCATCGTCGAGTTGCCCCCCAGCAGCGACGACCGATAGGCCGCGAGCGAGCGGTAGAACTCGAAGAACTCCGGGTCGCTGCCGAAGGCGGTGGCGAAGATCGCGTTGCGCGAGGCATCGGCCTCGCCGCGGATGATCTCCGACTGCCGCCGCGCGTCCGACACCAGCTCGACCCGCGTACGGTCGGCCTGCGCCCGTACCCGCTGCGCCGCTTCCTTGCCGCGCGCGATCTCGTCGGCGGCCTCGCGGTCACGCTCGGCCCGCATCCGGGCGAAGGTCGCGTCAAGGTTCTGCTCGGGCAGGTCGGACCGCTTGATCCGCACGTCCACGACCTGCACGCCCAGCGCCGCTGCCTCGTCGCGTGCGCCCTTCAGGATGTCGGCGGTCAGTTTCGCACGGCTCTCCGACAGGATGTCCGAGGACGGGACCGACCCCAGCACCTCGCGCAGCTTGGCGTTCAGGATCGTCTCGATCCGGCTTTCGGCCAGCGCCGTGCCGCCCGCACCCACCGCGCGGCGGAACTGCTCGACCCGGTCGATGCGGTAGCGCACGAAGGCGTCCACGACCAGCCGCCGGTCATCCAGCGGCGTGATCTCGATCGGCGGCACGTCAAGGCCAAGGATCCGGTCGTCATAGCGAACGACCTGCTGGATCAGCGGGATCTTGAAGCCAAGCCCCGGCTCTTCCTGCACCTTCACGATCTGGCCGAACTGCAGCACCAGCGCCTTTTCGCGCTCGTCCACGATGAACAGCGACGACAGGCCCGTCGCGACAAGAACCGCCGCCAGCGGCAGAAGAATGGCTGTCCGGCGCATCAGTTGTTCCCCCCTGCGGTGCCCGAGGTCGCGCCGACGCCCTGCTGCGACGGCGTGGACGGCGCGCGCCCCAGCTCGTTCAGCGGCAGGAACGGCACCACGCCCTGTCCGTTTCCGGTCTCGTCCAGGATCACCTTGTCGATCCGCCCCATCACTTCTTCCATCGTCTCGAGATACAGCCGCTTGCGCGTGACCTCGGGCGCCTTCTGGTATTCGGTCAGGACCGAGGTAAAGCGGCTCGCCTCGCCCTCGGCCTCGTTCACGACCTGCGCGCGATAGGCCTCGGCCTCTTCCATCACCTGCGCCGCCTCGCCGCGGGCACCGGCAACGACCGTATTGGCATAGGCATCGGCTTCCTTCTGTAGCCGGTCGCGCTCCTGCTCGGCCGACTGCACGTTCTTGAAGGCGTCGATCACCTCGCGCGGCGGGTCGGCGCGGTTGAAGTTCACCCGCACCACGTTCAGCCCGCTGTTGTAGCTGTCGAGCGTTGACTGGATCTGTTCCTGCAGCTGCGAGGAAATCACGCCGCGGTCGCGGTTCAGGATCGGGGCCAGCTGCGACTTGGCGATGATCTCGCGCATCGAGGCCTCGGCCACCGCCGTGATCGTCAGCTCGGGGTCGCGCAGGTTGAACAGGAACTTCTGCGGATCGCTCACGTTCCAGACGACCTGGAAATCGATGTCGACGATGTTCTCGTCGCCCGTCAGCATCAGCCCCGCATCGCTGCCGGTGCCGCCCACGCCGATATCCACCGTGCGTTCCGGGCTGACCGGGATCACCTCGGCCGTCACCACGGGCCAGGGCGCAAAGTTCAGGCCCGGCTCGCCGATGCCCGAGAACTCGCCCAGCAGCAGCTCGACCGACTGCTCTTCCGGCTTCACCGTATAGAACGACTGGAACGCCCAGAGCGCGACCACCGCCAGCGCCCCGATCCCCAGCGTCGAGCGGTTAAGCTGCGGTCCCTCGGGCCCGCCGCCACCGCCGCCAGTGCTGCGCGCGCGGCCACCCATCAGCACGCGCAACTGTTCCTGCCCGCGCTTCACGATTTCTTCCACATCGGGGATCTGCGGGCCATCGCCCGGCCTTCGGCCGCCGCGCCCCGGCTGCTGCCGGTCGTCGTCGTCCTCACCCCTGCCGCCCGAGCCTCCGCCCCAAGGGCCTCCGCTGCCTGCCATCTGTTGTTCCTTCCCGTTCGTCCCGGTCATGTCGGACCTGTGCACTCCGCCACGAATTTCAAGTCACGCGCACCGGTTTGCGCATCGTCACCAGTTCCTCGGCCATGGTCGGATGCACCGCCATCGTCCGGTCGAAATCCTCTTTCGTCGCCCCCATCTTCACCGCGATGGCGGCCAGCTGGATCATCTCGCCCGCCTCCGGCGCGACGATATGGCAGCCAAGCACTTTCCGGCTTTGCGCGCAAACCACCAGTTTCATCATCACCCGGTCCTGAAGCCCGGCAAAGGCGGTCCGCATCGGCCGGAACGAGGTCGCGTAGATCTCGACCGGCCCCGCTTCCCGCGCGGCCTCTTCGGTCATGCCGACCGACCCGAGCTCGGGCTGGGTGAACACGGCCGAGGGCACCAGGGCATGATCCGCCTGCCAGGGCTTCGCGCCAAAGACCGTATCGGCAAAGGCATGGCCCTCGCGGATCGCGACCGGCGTCAGGTTGATCCGGTCGGTCACATCGCCCACCGCAAAGATCGACGGCACGCTCGTCTGGCTCCAGCCGTCGACGATCACTTCGCCCTTCTTGCCAAGCCTGACCCCGAGGTCGGCAAGACCAAGCCCCTCGCTGTTCGGCACCCGTCCGGTGGCCGAGACGACCTTGCCATAGACCGCCTCGCGCCCGTCGGTCGTCTTGACCCGGGTGCCCCCCGGCGCGGGTCGCATCTCGATGATGTCGGTGCCGCAATGCAGGTCCACCCCTTGCGCCCGCATCCGCCCGGCCACAAGGCCGCGCGCCTCTTCGTCAAAGCCCCGCAGGATCTGCGCCCCCCGGTAGACCTGCGTCACCGTCACGCCCAGCCCCGTCAGGATGCAGGCGAACTCGCAGGCGATGTAGCCACCCCCGATGACCAGGACCGAGGCCGGCAGCGCATCAAGCTTGAAGATGTCGTTCGAGGTCAGCACCTCGGCCCCGCCCTCGCGCGCGGGCACGAAGGGCCGCCCGCCGGTCGCGATCAGGATGTGCTTGGCCGTCACCCGCCCGCCATCGGCAAGCTTCACCGTATGGGCGTCCTCCAGTTCGGCGCGGGTGTTGTGCACGGTCACGCCCGCGTTCTTCAGCGTGCTGCGATAGGCGGCCTCCAGCCGGTCAAGCTCGGCGTCAAGCCGGGCGCGAAACGCCGTCCAGTCAAAGCCGTGCGCCGCGATGTCCCAGCCATAGGCCCGCCCCTCCTCGGCCAGGCCGCGGAACTGCGAGGCAAAGACCATCAGCTTTTTCGGCACGCATCCCCGGATGACGCAGGTGCCGCCCATCCGGTCGTACTCGGCAAGGCCCACCTTCGCGCCGTGCTCGCCGCTGGCGATCCGCGCGGCCCGCACGCCGCCCGACCCGCCGCCGATCACGAAAAGATCATAGTCGAATGCCATGCCGCTTCCTTCCATCGCGCCCTGCCCGGCCGCCCGATCCTGCTGCGAAAAGTCGTGCCGGACCTCTCAGTCGAGGTCGGCAAACAGGTTCTCGTTCTCGACGAAATCCACCCGGTCATGCTCGACCGAGCCCTTGGTGATGTCGCGCAGCTCGACCCGCCCGTCGCCGTGCCCGATCACCACCGCGTCGCAGATGTCGATGAACAGCCCGTTCTCCACCACGCCCGGCACCTGGTTCAGCACCAGCGACAGCTGCCGCGGGTTGCCGATGCGCTCCAGA
>JBJOQI010000089.1:0-3883 GCA_046050045.1 Pseudomonadota bacterium
CGCGCGGGCAGACGCTGGCGCAGATGGCGCTGGCCTGGGTGCTGCGCGGTGGTGGCATCACCTCGGCCCTGATCGGCGCGTCAAGGCCGGAACAGGTGACAGATTGCGTCGGCGCTTTGGCGAACCTCGACTTTACCGCAGCCGAGCTTGCCGCCATCGACGCGATATCCGAAGAAAAGGCGATCAACCTCTGGGCCAGATCGTCGGAGAGCGAGTGATGCTGCGCAACCCCGTCCTGCCCGGCTTCAATCCGGACCCGAGTTTCCTGCGTGTCGGCAAGGACTATTACCTCGCGACCTCGACCTTCGAATGGTATCCGGGCGTCCAGATCCACCATTCGACCGATCTGGTGAACTGGCGACTGGTCGCGCGGCCCCTGCGGCGGGCCAGCCAGCTCGACATGCGCGGCAACCCCGACAGCTGCGGCGTCTGGGCCCCCTGCCTCAGCCATGCCGATGGCAGGTTCTGGCTGGTCTATACCGATGTGAAACGCTTCGACGGCGCCTTCAAGGACGCGCACAACTACATCGTGACCTGCGACACCATCGACGGCGAATGGTCGGACCCGGTCTATGTCAATTCCTCGGGCTTCGACCCGTCGCTGTTCCACGATGACGATGGCCGCAAGTACTTCATGAACCAGCGCTGGAACCACCGGGGCCGTGGCACCGGGGGCAACCCGGTGCACGCCAGTTTCGACGGCATCGTGATGCAGGAATGGTCGCCCGCGCAGGGCCTGACCGGCCCGGTCCGCAACATCTATGACGGCACCGACCGTGGCCTGACCGAGGGGCCCCACATCTTCAAGCGCGACGGATGGTATTACCTGACGGTGGCCGAGGGCGGCACCGGCTATGACCATGCTGTCACGATGGCGCGGTCTAGGGACATCTGGGGTCCGTACGAGACGCACCCCGCCAGGCACGTCATCACCTGCGCCCATGCCCCCGACCACCCGATCCAGCGGACCGGCCACGGGCAATATGTCGAAGGCCATGACGGCAAGCATTGGCACAGCTTCCTGATGGGCCGCCCGATCCGCCGCCACACCGGGTTCTTCTGCCCGCCGGGGCGCGAAACCGGGCTGGCCGAGGTCGAATGGAAGGACGGCTGGCTATGGCTGAAGGGCGGCGGGCAGCTTCCGCCCGAAACCATCCCGGTCAAGGCTGAACCGGTGCCGGCAGGACCGGTGGACTATGCCTTTGGCCCTGGCCCCCTTCCGGCCGATTTCCAGTGGCTGCGCCACCCGCACCCCGACCGGCTGTTCCGCCTGTCCGACAAGGGCCTGACCCTGACCGGGCGCGAGTCGATCGGGTCGTGGTTCGAACAATCGCTGGTCGCGCGGCGGCAGGAACACCTGACCTACGAGGCCTGCACGACGCTGCATTTCCAGCCCGAGACCTACCAGCAGGCCGCAGGCCTGACGACCTACTACAACCGCTACAAGTTCCATGCGCTGATGCTGACGAACGAGCCCGGGATCGGCCCCGCGCTGACGATCCTGTCCTGCCCGGGCGACTATCCGAACGGCGGGCTGACGCATCCGGTCGCCCCGGTTCCGGTCGGTCCCGGCCCGATCGACCTGCGGGTAACGGTCGCCCGCGACCGTCAGCAGTTCTTCTGGCGTCAGGGCGACGACTGGCATCAGATCGGCCCGGTTCTGGATGCTTCGGTCATTTCGGACGAAGGCGGGCGGGGCGAGCACGGCTCGTTCACCGGGGCCTTTGTCGGCATGGTCGCCTTCGACACATCCGGAATGGCCGCCGAGGCGACATTCCCTCGGTTCAGGTATGCCCCGACATGAGAAGCGCGCTGTGCATCCACGACCTGTCCACCGGGTCCGAGACCATCGTTCTGGAAACCGAGCGCCTGATCGAGGCACCGAACTTCACCGATGGCGACCGGACGCTGGTCGTGAATGGCGATGGCTTGCTGTTCCGCGTCCCGCTTGACGCCCCAGCGCTGCACCGGATCGACACGGGCTTTGCGACGCGGCTGAACAATGACCACGGCATCTCGCCTGATGGCGGAACCATCGTCATCTCGAACCATACCGTGCCGGGGCAGTCCTGCATCTACACCCTGCCCGCAGGTGGCGGCGAACCCCGGAAGGTGACGGAAAATACCCCCTCGTACTGGCACGGCTGGTCACCGGACGGACGGACGCTTGCCTATGTCGGGCGGCGCGAGGGCGTGTTCGACGTCTACACAATTCCCGTCGAGGGCGGGGCGGAGACTCGGCTCACGCAAGGCGGCGGCCACCATGACGGGCCCGACTATACGCCGGAAGGGGAATGGATCTGGTTCAACTCTGACGTCGGCGGCACGATGCAGCTCTGGCGGATCCGGACGGACGGATCGGGGCGCGAAAGGATGACCGAAGACGACCGCGTCAACTGGTTCCCGCACCCCTCGCCCGACGGAATGCACATCCTCTATCTCGCCTACGAGGCCGGCACGCTGGAACATCCGCGCGACCGCAACGTCGAGCTGCGCCTGATGCCCGCCGCGGGCGGCGCCTGCAGGACGCTGGTCAGGCTGTTCGGCGGGCAAGGCACCATCAACGTGCCTTGCTGGGCCTCGGACAGCCGTAGCTTTGCCTATGTCCGTTACTATCCCGTGGCCGCCTGACCCGGTCGGCACCGCGAAATGACCTTGACTGCCGCACCCGCCTGAAGTGTCTAGCATGTCACGAACCCTGTAGTGAGACTCCCATGTTCCTAGGCCTTGATCTTGGCACCTCCGGCCTGAAAGGCATCGTCATCGACGATGCCCAGCGCGTCGTGGCCGAAGCGACGGCACCCCTGACGGTCGAGCGCCCGTTTGATGGCTGGTCGGAACAGTCGCCCGAAAGCTGGATCGTGGCCTGCGAGAATGTTCTCGCCGCGCTTGGACCGCATCTGACCCGCGTACAGGGCATCGGCCTGTCCGGCCACATGCACGGCGCGACCCTGCTTGACGGGGCCGACAATGTGCTGCGTCCCTGCATCCTGTGGAACGACACCCGCAGCCATGCCGAGGCCGCAGCGCTTGACGCCGACCCCCGGTTCCGCGCGATCACCGGCAATATCGTTTTTCCGGGCTTCACCGCCCCGAAGCTGGTCTGGGTCGCAAAGCACGAGCCTGCGATCTTCGGCAAGGTCGCGAAGGTGCTGCTGCCCAAGGACTACCTGCGCCTCTGGCTGACTGGCGAACATGTGGCCGAGATGTCGGATGCCGCCGGGACAAGCTGGCTGGATACCGGCGGGCGCGACTGGTCGGACGGGCTGCTTGCCGCAACCGGCCTGACGCGCTCGCAGATGCCACGCCTTGTCGAAGGGTCCGAGGTTTCGGGCCAGATCCGCGACAGCATCGCCGACCGCTTCGGCCTGCCCAAGGGTTGCGTCGTCGCCGGCGGCGGCGGCGACAATGCCGCCTCGGGCATCGGGGTCGGTGTCGTCAAGGCCGGGCAGGCCTTTGTCTCGCTCGGCACCTCGGGCGTGCTCTTTGCCGCCAATGACGGCTACCAGCCGGACCCGGAGACGGCTGTCCACACCTTCTGCCATGCCTTGCCGGGAACCTGGCACCAGATGGGCGTCATCCTGGCCGCGACCGATGCGCTGAACTGGTTCGCGCGGCTGGCCGGGTCGGATGCCGCGAAGCTGACCGGCAACCTCGGCCCGCTACAGGCCCCCGGCAAGACCCGCTTCCTGCCCTATCTGGGCGGCGAGCGGACGCCGCTCAACAGTGCCTCGGTCCGGGGGGCCTTCATCGGGCTTGAACACGCGACCGACCGCGATGCCGCCACCCGCGCCGTGCTGGAGGGCGTGACCTTCGCCGTCCGCGACAGCCGTGATGCACTGTCAGCGACAGGCACGAAGATCGACCGCCTGCTGGCCGTGGG
>JBJOQI010000090.1:0-8524 GCA_046050045.1 Pseudomonadota bacterium
CGCCGACCTGCCCCTGGCCCGCGAGGCACTGGCCAACCTCACCCTCGCCGAACAGGTCCTGCGCGAGGGCGGCCACATCCCCTGGGCCGAGACCTTTGCCCGCCAGATTCCCACCGCCTGGGCCCTCTTCGACCGCCTGTCGCAGGGCACCGCCGCACCCCCCGACGTAGGCTGAACGTACGTACGCAAAGAAGACCTTGGGAAGACGTCAGGAAGACGTGGTTTTTCCCGTCTTTTCAGCCCCTTGCGGCCCGTCCCGCCGGAGATGCGCCAAAACGCGGATTTTCACCCCCGCCGCCCCGTAGGATGGGTGCTCGCACCCATCGCCTTACGCGTTGAACAGGAAGTGCAGGACGTCCCCGTCCTTGACCTCATAGGTCTTGCCCTCGACCCGGAACTTGCCCGCCTCGCGCGCCCCGGCCTCGCCGTTCCCGGCGATGTAGTCGTCATAGGCCACCGTCTCGGCCCGGATGAAGCCGCGCTCGAAATCGCCGTGGATCACGCCGGCCGCGGCAGGGGCCAGCGTGCCCTTGGTGATCGTCCAGGCGCGGGCCTCCTTCGGCCCGACCGTGAAATAGGTCTGCAGGCCCAGAAGGTCATAGGCCGCCCGGATCAGCCGGTCTAGCCCCGCCTCATGCAGGCCCATTTCCTCCAGGAACATCGCGGCGTCCTCGGCAGGCATCTGCGCCAGTTCCTCTTCGATCCTGGCCGAGATCACGACCGTCGCCGCGCCCTCGGCACGCGCCTTCTCGGCCATCTTCGCCGACAGGCTGTTGCCGGTGGCGGCAGAGGCCTCTTCGACGTTGCAGACGTAAAGCACCGGCTTTGCTGTCAAAAGCTGCAGCATGTCCCAGGCCTTGCGGTCGTCCTCGGCCACGGTGACGGTGCGCGCGGGCCGGCCCGCCTCCAGCACCGCCTGCGCCTGCCGCAGCAGCTTTTCCTGCGCGGCGGCCTCCTTGTCGCCGCCCTTGGCCTTGCGCGACAGGTTCGCCAGCCGCCGTTCGATCGATTCCAGATCGGCGATCATCAGTTCCGTTTCGATCGTGTCGGCGTCCGACAGCGGGTCGATCCGCCCCTCGACATGGGTCACGTCGCCATCCTCGAAGCAGCGCACCACATGCGCGATGGCGTCGACCTCGCGGATATTGGCCAGGAACTGGTTGCCCAGGCCCTCACCCTTCGAGGCACCCCGGACCAGCCCTGCGATATCGACAAAGGTGATCCGGGTCGGGATGATCTGTTTGGACTGCGCAATGGCAGCCAGCCTGTCCAGCCGCGGATCGGGCACGGCCACCTCGCCCACGTTCGGCTCGATCGTGCAGAAGGGAAAGTTCGCCGCCTGCGCCGCCGCCGTCCGCGTCAGCGCATTGAAGAGCGTCGACTTGCCCACGTTCGGCAGCCCGACGATGCCCATCCTGAAGCCCATTTCCCGGTCCTTTGCGTTCTGGCGACGCGCGGGGTTTAGGGGGAAGCGGGCGGCAGGGTCAAGCCCGCCTCGGGGCCTCAGCCATAGGTGTCGAAGAACCCGTTCGGGATCAGCAGGTTCTCGCGCCGCAGGTTCTTCACGTCGCGTTCGCCGCAGAGCGCCATGGTGATGTCGAGCTCCTTCTTCAGGATCTCCAGCGCCTTGGTCACGCCCGCCTCGCCCATCGCGCCAAGGCCGTAGATGTAGCTGCGCCCGATCATCGTGCCGGTCGCGCCCAGGGCCAGCGCCTTCAGGATGTCGGAGCCCTGACGGATGCCGCCGTCGATCCAGACCTCGCACCGCCCGTTCACCGCCGCAACGATCGAGGGCAGCATCCGGATCGTCGACAGCGCCCCGTCAAGCTGCCGCCCGCCGTGGTTCGACACAATGATCGCGTCCGCCCCGGCATCCACCGCCATGCGGGCGTCGTCGGGGTCGAGGATGCCCTTGAGGATGAACTTGCCGCCCCACTGGTCGCGGATGCGGGTGATCTTCGACCAGTCGAGCTTCGGGTCGAACTGTTCATTGGCCCAGGCCGTCAGGTCCGACAGTTTCTGGACGTTCTTCACATGGCCCACGATGTTGCGGAACTGCCGCCGCGGGGTGCGCAGCATCCCCAGCGACCAGCGCGGCTTCGTCGCCATGTTGATCATGTTCGGAATCGTCAGCTTCGGCGGCGAGGACAGGCCGTTACGAATGTCTTTATGCCTTTGCCCGAGGATCTGCAGGTCGAGCGTCAGGACAAGGGCCGAGCACTTCGCCCGTTTCGCCCGTTCGATGATCGCATCGACGAAATCCTCGTCGCGCATCACGTAAAGCTGGAACCAGAAGGGTTTGGTCACATGCGCCGCCACATCCTCGATCGAACAGATCGACATGGTGGACAGCGTATAGGGCACCCCGAACGTCTCTGCGGCACGCGCGGCGTGGATTTCGCCGTCCGGATGCTGCATGCCGGTCGAGCCGACGGGGGCCAGCGCCACGGGAAAGGCCGTCGGATGGCCCGCCATCACGGTATCGAGCTTGCGGTCCGAAAGGTCGACGGCGACCTTCTGGCGCAGCCGGATCTGCGCGAAATCGGCCGTGTTGTCGCGGAAGGTCTGTTCGGAATAGCTGCCCGACTCGCAATAGTCGAAGAACATGCGCGGCGCGCGCTTCTCGTACAGGCGCTTCAGGTCGTCGATGCAGGCGATGACGGGCATGGGCGGGCTCCGGCTCGAAGTGGTAAGGAAGTCTTACCAATATCGGGGGCGGGCGTCCATCGCGGAATGCGGCCGCGTGCCCCCTGCCTTCGGCAAAGGGTTAAGGAATTCCCAATCCGGGAATCCAAGTCCTTGGAATCACTGTAGGTGAAGGGGCGTCCCGAGTCGGGACACCACATCTCAGGCCGAATGCGCCCCGTCGGCCAGGCCCTTCACGAAGGCGAGGATGTCGGCCACTCGCCGCTTTTCCTCGACCATCTTCACGATGGCTGACCCCACGACGCAGCCGTCGGCCACGCTGGCAATCGCCCGCGCCGTCTCGGGCGTGCGGATGCCGAAGCCCACGATGACCGGCAGGTCGGTCGCCGCCTTGATCCGCGCAACCTCCGGCGCCACGTCGCCCGCCTGCGCCGCTGCGGCACCGGTAATCCCGGTGATCGAGACGTAGTAGACGAAGCCCGAGGTGTTCTGCAGCACCTTGGGCAGGCGCTTGTTGTCCGTGGTGGGGGTCGCCAGCCGGATGAAGTTCAGCCCGGCCTTCTGGGCGGGAACGCACAGCTCGTCGTCTTCCTCGGGCGGCAGGTCAACGACGATCAGCCCGTCAACCCCGGCGGCCTTGGCATCGCTCAGGAACCGCTCCACCCCCCGCGAATAGATCGGGTTGTAGTAGCCCATCATCACGATCGGGGTGGTCGCATCGCCCTTGCGGAACTCGGCCACCATGTCGAGCGTCTTCTGCAGGGTCTGCCCGCCTTCCAGCGCGCGCTGCCCGGCAAGCTGGATCGTCGGGCCATCGGCCATCGGGTCGGTGAAGGGCATCCCAAGCTCGATCACGTCGACACCCGCCGCGGGCAGGCCCTTCATGATCGCAAGCGAGGCGTCGCCGTCGGGGTCGCCCGCCATGATATAGGCGACAAAGGCCTTCTTCTTCGCCGCCTTCAGCCGCGCGAACGTGTCGTCGATCCTGGTCATCCGCCCCTCCGGTCCGTTCCTGCCGATGTGCTGGAAACGGGCGGAAAAGGCAATGGGCGGTCAGGCCGGAACTTCGGTGGCGTGGGTGACCATCCAGCTGGTGCCGAAGCGGTCGGTCAGCATCCCGAAGGCATCGGTCCAGAAGGTCGCCGCCATCGGCATCTGCACCGTCGCCCCCTCGGACAGGCGGGCAAAGACACGCTCGGCCTCGGCCTTCGTGGTGGTGCCGTGAAAGACGCTGACGCCCGCCTGCGGCCTGAACCAGCCCGGAGGCGCGTCTGCCCCCATCAACGGATGGCCGTTCAGCATGAAAAGGCTGTGCATGATCTTGTCGCCATCGCCCGGCGGCCTGCTGCCTTCCGGCGCATCGGCCCAGGTCATGAACTGGACGTTGGCCGCGCCGAAGATGTCGGCATAGAACGTCATCGCCTCGCGGCAGTTTCCGTCAAAGGTCAGGTAGGGCGCAAAACTCATGGCAGGACTCCCCGGTCACTGGTCTCGCCGGTGAAGATCGCAAGGCGCGCCCGCGCCGGGCGACACGACCACCGGCCCGGGCCAGTCTATCCGCTTTCCGCTCCCCGCGACAGCGTCACGCGCGCCCAAGGCGCAGAACCGCCGGAATGATCGTGGCCATGACAAGGGCCACGAAGACGAAGGCCAGGCGCAGGCTGGTCAGGTCAGACACGAAACCGATGATCGAGGGGCCGAGGAAGAAGCCGGTAAAGCCAAGGGTCCAGGCCCGGCTGATCGCATAGCCGCGCTGCTCGGGGGCGACGGCGCGGCCGAGGATCGAGTTGGCCGAGGGCACGACCACCGCCACCCCGAACCCCAGCAGCGCAACGCCGGTCAGCGCGATGGCCTTGCTCGGCGCGCCGGCCAGGACCAGCGCCCCGGCCACACCCAGCAGCGCCGACCAGAAGACCAGGCGCACCTCGCCGATCCGGCTGGCGACAAACTGGCCCGAAAGCCGCCCGATGCCCATGGTCAGCCCCAGCATCATCGGGCCAAGCCCGCCCTCGCCCGCCGGGGCACCCAGGGTCCGTTCGATATGCAGGGCCGACCAGACCTCGGTCGCGTTCTCGCAGACGAAGGCCGCAAACAGGATCGCCGCTGCCGGCAGGATCGCGCGCCAGGGCGAGTCTGGCACCGGCGCGTCCGCGGCCGCCACGTGGGGCGGGGCCACGTCGCGCTCGAACATGGCCAGGACCAGCAGCAGGATCACCGCCGCCAGAACCGGGGTTATCGCGGCCAGCGTCCAGCCCTCTTGCCGCATCAGGCTGACGGCCAGCGCCGACAGGCCGAAGGGAAAAGAGAACATCGCGTGGCAGTAGTTCATCAGGTGCATGTCGTGCCGGGATTCGAGGTCCGAGATCCGCACGTTTGACGAGATGTCGAGCGTCGAGACCGCCGCCCCCATCAGGAACAGGCAGACGCCGAGCAGGGCCACGCCCGGCGCAAGCGCCGGCAGCAGCGCCGCGACCGCAAGTGCGGCTCCCGCCACCGGCAGCGTCAGGCGGCCGAGCAGCACCAGCACCCGCGGGCCCAGGTACATGGCCATCATCCCGCCGACCGCGGACATGATCATCACGATGCCCCAGACGCTGTCGTCCGCGCCGACAGAGGCCTTCAGGTCGGGGACATAGGCCGCGAAGCCGCCCCAGAAGACCCCGACCGCGGCAAGGCCCGCCGTCGGTGCACGGCTGACCGCCGCCGCCCTCAGAAGTGCCATGCCGTCCATCCCCCTCGCGCGCGTTTCACCTGATCTCAGGTCTGCCCGGACCCTGCCCGCCCGCAGCGCGCAGCATCAGCGGATAGAGCCCGACAACGGCCAGCACCACAAGGGCCACGCAAAGGAAGGCCACGCGAAGGGTGAAGACCTCGGACAGAAAGCCCAGCGCCGGCGGGCCGAAGAAATAGCCCATGTAGCCCAGTGCCGTGGCGCGGGCGAGCACATGGGCCCGCACCGGTTCGGGCGCAAGGCGTCCGATCGCACTGAAGGCCGTGGGTGCAAGGACCGAGCCGCCAAGCCCCATGACGATCAGACCGGCATAGGCCATCGCCGGGGTCACCGCCAGCGCCGCAAGACACAGCCCCAGGGCGCAGACCACCGACCCTGCCGTCAACAGCCTGCGTTCATCCGTCCGCGCGATCATCGCCTGGCCCGCGATCCGGCCCAGACCCATGGTCAGCGCAAGAACGGCAGGTCCGAAGCTGCCCGCCGCAGGCGAACCGCCGAGACTGCGCTCGATATGCAGGGCCGACCAGTTCTCGGCCGCGTTCTCGGACAGGAAGGCGATCAGCACGATCAGCCCGCCCCAGAAGGGCACCTGCCCCAACCCCTGCCCGCGCGCCCGGCGGCGTTCAAAGCCGTTGACGTCACTGCCGCCTTCGACGGCCAATGGCACGAAAAGCAGAAGGACGAGTGCGGCCAGCGTCAGAACCGCGCCCGGCGAGGCCCCGGCTTCGCGCAGCAGGCCCGTGGCGACCGCCGAAAAGGCATAGGCCAGCGAATAGGCCGCGTGATTGAGGTTCATCAGGTGCACGCCCTCGCGCGTTTCGATCGCGCTGACGCGGGCGGTCATGGTGACGTCGAGAAAGCCGTTGGTCGCCCCGACAGCCACCATCGCGGCGGCAAAGCCCGCAGGCAGCGCAACCCAGCCCGGCAGCATGAAGGCGAGCGCCATCATCGCGATGGCCGCGGGCAGGACATGCCGGCCGAACCTCGGGGCAAGGCGGGGCGCGGCGAACATTGCCATCACCGCCGCGATCGGCGTGGCCAGAAGCAGACTGCCGAAGGCGGCATCACTGACCCCCAGCATCGCCATGGTGTCGGGCACCAGCGCGGCATAGGCCCCCCAGAGCACGCCCATGCCGGAAAAGGCGACAAGCGGCGCGCGCGCAAGGCGAAGGGCGGATGGGCGGGTCATTCGGGCGGTCTCGGTGCGGTTTCCGGGCGGCACCAAGTCCTCGCATCCGCCGCCGGGCGTGGTCGCGCAGGACTGCGACCAGGGATGCCGTTTTTGCTTTCCTTGGCCCTGATTCCCGTCTATAGGCCCCACCTCGGGCATGCACCCTTGGAGGATGCCCTTAACATGAACGGAGTTACCAATGGCTGGTCAGATCCCCGATCTCATCGCCACGGTACGGACGGGGACAGGCAAGGGGGCCGCCCGTCAAGCCCGCCGCGAGGGCTACGTACCTGGCATCGTCTATGGCGACGGCAAAGAGCCGACGCCGATCAATCTGAAATACTACTACCTGCTCAAGTTCCTGAAGGCCGGGCGTTTCAAACAGACGCTCTTCAACCTGAAGGTCGAGGGCGAGCCCGACGTGCACGTGATCTGCCGCGGCGTCCAGCGTGACGTGGTGAAGGATCTTCCGACCCACGTCGACCTGATGCGCATCCACGACGAAAGCCGCATCAATCTCTTCATCCATGTCACCTTCGAGAACCACGAGAAATCGCCGGGTCTGAAGCGTGGCGGCGCACTGACCATCGTGCGCGCGGAAGTCGAGCTTGAAGTGCTGGCGGGCGACATCCCCGATCACATCACGGTCGACCTGTCGGGCCGCGAGATCGGCGACGTCATCCACATCAACGACATCGCGCTTCCCAACGGCGTCCGCCCGACGATCGCGCGGAACTTCGTGGTCGCCAATATCAGCGCGCCCTCGGGCTTTGTCTCGGCCGAGGCCGAGGACGCCCCCGCCGCCTGATCCGGGCCGCAATGCGAAAGACCGGAACGCAGGGCTTCGGCCCTGCGTTTTCATTTCCGCGCCTTGCCCGCACCGGGCCACGCGCCTACCTTGACGGCGACCAGACAGGACAGACCGCAATGCGCCTTTTCGTCGGCCTCGGGAACCCCGGCGCGAAATACGCGGGCAACCGCCACAACATCGGCTTCATGGCAGTGGACCGGATCGCCGCCGACCACGGCTTCGGCCCCTGGCGGGCAAAGTTCCAGGGGCTGGTCAGCGAAGGCATGCTGGGCGGCGAAAAGGTGATCCTGCTGAAGCCCGGCACCTTCATGAACCTCTCCGGGCAGTCGGTGGGCGAGGCGATGCGTTTCCACAAGCTGGAGCCGGCGCAGATCGTGGTCTTCCATGACGAACTGGACCTCGCCCCCGGCAAGTGCCGCACCAAGTCGGGCGGCGGTCATGCGGGGCACAACGGCCTGCGCTCGCTCCACGCCCATATCGGCGAGGGCTATGACCGGGTGCGGCTGGGGATCGGGCACCCCGGGCACAAGGATGCCGTGGCACCCTATGTGCTGAACGATTTCGCCAAGGCCGACCAGGGCTGGCTCGACGATCTTCTGCGCGGCATTTCCGACGGCGCGGCGGCGCTGGCGGCGGGCGACGGCGCGCGGTTCATGAATGCCGTCGCGCTGCGCACCGCGCCGCCCCGGTCGTCCACCACCACGGCACCGGAAGCCGCGCCGAAGCCCGCAAGGCCCGCGCCTGCACCCGCGCCCGCCCCGGCGGCCGAGACCGATGACGAGGCCTCGCTGCTGCAACGCCTGGCGCGGAGGTTCCGCCCATGACCCCCGACCCCGCGATCAACGTCCTTGGTGGCCCGCTCGAACCCTGCTCGACCACGCCGGTGACCGGTTTCTTCCGCGATGGCCATTGCAACACCTGCGCCGAGGACCGTGGCAGCCACACCGTCTGCGCGGTAATGACGGCAGAATTCCTGGCCTATTCGAAATACGTGGGCAACGACCTGTCGACCCCGCGGCCCGAGTTCCGCTTCCCGGGGCTGAAACCCGGCGACCGCTGGTGCCTCTGCGCCGGACGCTTCCTGCAGGCCTTCCACGAAGGCTGCGCCCCGCAGGCACGGCTAGCGGCCACCCATGCCCGCGCGACCGAAATCGTGCCCCTCGAC
>JBJOQI010000091.1:0-2527 GCA_046050045.1 Pseudomonadota bacterium
AACGTCTCGGTCATCAAGCAGCTGGCCTATGCCGGGGCGCTGCTGGCCAAGGGCAAGCTCAAGCACAGCTACCCGCATTCCTGGCGGTCGAAGGCCCCGCTGATCTTCCGCAACACGCCGCAATGGTTTGTGGCGATCGACCGGACGCTCGACGACGGCATGTCGACCTATGGCGATACGATCCGCGCCCGTGCCCTGAACTCGATCAACCAGCTTGTCGAATGGACCCCGGCCACGGGCCGCAACCGCCTGCACTCGATGATCGAGGCGCGCCCCGACTGGGTGCTGTCGCGCCAGCGCGCCTGGGGCGTGCCGCTGACCTGTTTCGTCAGGAAGGGTGCAAAACCCACCGACGCGGACTTCCTATTGAAGAACGCCGAGGTCAACGCCCGCATCAAGGCCGCCTTCGAGGCCGAGGGCGCGGATGTCTGGTATGTGCAAGGGTTCAAGGAAAAGGTGCTCGCGGGCATTGTCGATCCGTCGGAATATGACCAGATCTTCGACGTGCTCGATGTCTGGTTCGACTCTGGCTCGACCCATGCCTTCGTGCTGCGCGACCGTGTGGACGGGTCGGAGGACGGGCTCGCCGACCTCTACCTCGAAGGCACCGACCAGCACAGGGGGTGGTTCCATTCCTCGATGCTGCAGGCCTGCGGCACGCGCGGACGCGCGCCCTACCGGGGCGTGCTGACGCATGGCTTCACGCTCGACGAGAAGGGCATGAAGATGTCCAAGTCGCTGGGCAACACCGTCGCGCCCCAGCAGGTGATCGACCAGTACGGCGCGGACATCCTGCGGCTCTGGGTCGCTCAGGCGGACTACACGGTCGACCTGCGGATCGGGCCCGAGATCCTGAAGAACACCGCCGACAGCTATCGCCGCCTGCGCAATACTCTGCGTTACATCCTTGGCGGTCTTTCGGGTTTCAGCGCGGAGGAACGCGTCGAGACCAAGGACATGCCGGAACTGGAGCAGTGGGTGCTGCACCGGCTGGCCGAACTCGACACCGTGGTGCGCGAGGGCTACGCCAAGTACGACTTCCAGGGCGTGTTCCAGGAGCTGTTCAACTTCTGTACCACCGACCTCTCGGCGGTCTACTTCGACATCCGCAAGGATGCGCTCTATTGCGACAGCCCCTTCTCGCTGCGCCGTCGCGCCTGCCGGACGGTGCTCGACATCCTGTTCCACCGCCTGACGACCTGGCTTGCGCCGATCCTGGTCTTCACGATGGAAGAGGTCTGGCTGTGCCGCTTCCCGGGCGACATGTCCTCGGTGCACCTGGAGGACATCCCCGAAACACCTGCGAGCTGGCTGAACCATGCGCTGGCGGCCAAGTGGGACGCCGTGCGCCGCGTGCGCCGGGCGGTGACCGCGGCGCTTGAAGTGCAGCGCACGGCCAAGGTCATCGGGGCCTCGCTCGAGGCCGCGCCGGTGGTGCATGTCGAGGATGCGGCGACGCTGAACCTGCTGAAATCGCTGGATTTTGCCGAACTTTGCATCACCAGCGGGATCAGCCTGACCTCTGACCCCGCCCCGGCCGAGGCCTTCCGCCTGCCCGAGGTTCCGGGCGTCGGCGTGGTGTTCGAGACCGCTCCGGGCGAGAAGTGCGAACGCTGCTGGCGGATCCTGCCCGACGTGGGCAGCCACACGCACGCCGCGACCTGCCAGCGCTGCAACGACGCGCTGGGCTGACCGGTCAGGGGGCGCGCCTTGGCCGCCCCCTGCCTACCTTGCCGGGCGGTCGTCGAATTCTTTCGACAGGATGCGATGGCTGTCGCCCTCGGGATCCTCGTACTGCCGCGTCTTCAGCGACCAGAGGAAGGCCAGTAGCCCAAGGCCACCCAGGCCGAGCGAGACCGGGATCAGGATGACGAGCATGTCCATCGGCCAGCCCCCTATTTCAGCCGCAGCGCGTTGAGCGAAACGGTGATCGACGAGGTCGACATCGCCAGGGCCGCGATCAGCGGCGTGGCCAGGCCGACCAGCGCCACCGGCACCGCCACCACATTATAGGCCAGCGACAGGGCAAAGTTCTGCTTGATCCGCCGCCGCGCCTGAACGGCGATCCGCAGCGCGTCGGCAATGGGCGCAAGGCTGCTGCCCAGCAGCACGATGTCGCTCGCCGTCCGCGCGGCGTCCAGCGCCGAGGCGGGCGAAATCGACACATGCGCCCCCGCAAGCGCCGCGGTGTCGTTCAGCCCGTCTCCGACCATCAGCACCTTGTGGCCCCCGGCCGCGAGCGCCGCGACGGCAGCGGCCTTTTCCTCGGGCAGGACGCCCGCACGCCAGTCGGCAATGCCCAGCGTTACGGCCAGCGAAGAAACCGCGCTTTGCGTATCCCCGGACAAAAGCACGACGCGTTTGCCCTGTGCCTGCAACCCCGCAACCAGAGCTTCCGCGCCGGGCCGCAGCGCATCGGTGAAGCGGAAAGCCCTTGGGCTGTCCGGTCCGGCCTGAATCCAGGTCGCCGTGCCGCCGGCATCGCTGGCATCCGCGCCGACCCATGCCGCACGGCCGAGCCTGACAC
>JBJOQI010000092.1:0-4615 GCA_046050045.1 Pseudomonadota bacterium
AGCCGGGCGAGATCAGCCTGGCGCACAATGGCGTGCTGTTTCTCGACGAGTTTCCCGAATTCCCGCGCATGGTGCTGGAGACCCTGCGCCAGCCGATCGAGACGGGTGAGGTCGTCGTGGCGCGCGCCAATGCCCATGTCCGCTATCCCTGCCGGTTCCTGCTGGTCGCCGCCGCCAACCCCTGCAAGTGCGGGTTCCTGAGCGACCCGGCGCGGGCCTGCGGCAAGGCACCGCTCTGCGGCGAGGACTACATCGGCCGGATCTCGGGGCCGTTGATGGACCGCATCGACCTCAGGGTCGAAGTGCCGCCGGTGGCCTTCACCGACCTCGACCTGCCCGAAGGCGGGGACAGTTCCGCCACCGTGGCCGCGCGGGTCGCTGCCGCGCGCGACCGGCAGGGCGCGCGGTTCCGCGACCATCCGGGCCTGCGGGTCAATGCCGATGCCGAAGGACGGCTGCTGGAAGAGATCGCCGCCCCCGATGCCGAGGGGCGCGACCTGCTGACGCGGCTGGCCGAACGGTTCGGCCTGTCGGCGCGGGGCTATCACCGGGTGCTGCGGGTGGCGCGCACCATCGCCGACCTTGCAGGCGAGGACCAGGTGCGCCGCCCGCATGTGGCCGAGGCGGCGAGCTTTCGGCTGGCGCTGCAGGCGGCCGGCTAGGGCCGCCCGGCCCGTTTGCCCTCGATCACCTGCCATATCCGTTCGGCGGTATTGGTGCCGTCGAAGCGCTCCAGTTCCTGGATGCCGGTGGGCGAGGTCACGTTGATCTCGGTCAGCCAGTCGCCGATCACGTCGATGCCGACGAAGATCTGCCCCTTGTCGCGCAAGGTCGGGCCGATGGCGGCGCAGATCTCGCGGTCGCGGTCGGTCAGGCCCACCTTCTCGGGTCGCCCGCCCACATGCATGTTCGACCGCGTCTCGCCCTCGGCCGGGACGCGGTTGATCGCGCCCACCGGCTCTCCGTTCACCAGGATGATCCGCTTGTCACCCTTGACCACGGCAGGGACGTATTTCTGCACGATCAGCGGCTCACGGTTGATGCCGGAAAACAGTTCGTGCAGCGAGGCGAGGTTACGGTCCTGCGGGTCAAGACGGAACACGCCCGCCCCGCCGTTGCCATAGAGCGGCTTCAGGATCACGTCGCCATGGGCGTGCTTGAAGTCGCGGATGGTCTGCAGGTTGCGCGCGATCAGCGTGGGCGGCGTCAGGTCGGGGAAGTTCAGGACCAGGAGTTTCTCGGGCGAGTTGCGGACCCAGAAGGGATCGTTGACCACCAGCGTCTGCGGGTGGATCCGTTCCAGCAGGTGGGTGGTGGTGATGTAGCCCATGTCGAAGGGCGGGTCCTGGCGCAGCCAGACCACATCCCAGTCGGCCAGATCGACCTCGGTCTCCTCGCCCAGGGTGAAGTGGTTCCCGACTTCGCGCCGCAGCGCGATCGGCCAGCCGCGCGCCAGGACACGCCCCTCGCGATAGGCGAGCCGGTCGGGGGTGTAATAGAACAGCTCGTGCCCGCGCGCCTGCGCCTCGAGCGCGATGCGAAAGGTCGAATCGGCGTTGATGTTGATCGGACCGATCGGGTCCATCTGGAGTGCGACCTTGAGCGGCATGGCAGACCGTCCCCTGTTTTCCGGCGACGCCTTGATGGCGCAGGCCGGGGGCGGATGCAATGCGGCCCGCAACGGGCGCCGCCGAACCGGGCGGAGGGATCTGCCCGATCCTCAGTGGCCGATGGCGTTCTCGATGATGTCGATGCGGCCCTGCCGGTCGACCAGCGCCACGTCGAAGCGCATCTCGGTTGCCAGACCTTCGGGTTCCCCGCCGATGAACTCCTCGGCCGCGGCGAAGATGCGGGCGATCTGCGGTGCGATCAGGCGTTCGGCGGCCTCGGCATGGCTTTCGGCATGCTTGACCTCGACAAAGATCAGCGCGGTGCCATCGCGCAGGATCAGGTCGATCTCGCCCGCCTGCCCACGCCAGCGGCGGTGCGCGACACTGCGGCCACGGCGTTCATAGTCAGAGGCGACGAGGGCCTCGGCCACCAGGCCGCCCTGATAGGCGATCCGCCCGCGGTCCTGGCGGTTCATTCCGCTTTCCCCAGCTTGATCGCCATCTGATACACCTCTCTCCGCGGCAGTCCGGTGGCCTCTGCCACTGCCTGGGCCGCGTCCTTCAGCGACATGTTTACCAGCGCTGCGGTTAACAGGCTGTGCACGTCGTCTGTCGTCGCACTGACCGGGGGGGCGCGATCCAGAAGAACGACGATCTCTCCCCGGATCTCCCGCGCCTCATAGGCGGCGCGAAGCTCGGCCAGGGTGCCGCGCGTGACCTCTTCGAACTTCTTGGTCAGTTCGCGGGCGACGGCACCGCGGCGGTCGGGCCCGAAGCTCTCTTCCAGCGCGGCCAGCGTCTCGCGCAGCCGGTTGGGCGATTCGTAGAGAACCAGCGTCGCGGGCATCGCCCGCAGCTCGGCAAGCCAGGTCCGGCGTGCGGCTGAGGCGGCGGGGGGGAAGCCCGCGAACAGGAACCGGTCCGTGGGCAGCCCGGCCACGGCCAGCGCGGCCAGCACCGCCGAGGCGCCCGGCACCGCAAGGACCGGATGCCCCGCGGCGGTCGCCGCCCGCGACAGGTCATACCCCGGATCGGCCACCAAGGGCGTGCCCGCCTCGGAGGCATAGGCCACGGACTTTCCTTCGGCCAGGGCCGCCAGCAGCCTTGGACGCGCCCGGTCGCCGTTATGGTCGTGGTAGGCCACGAGCGGCCGGTCCCCCAGCGCGATGCCGTGGATGTCCATCAGGTGGCGCAGGGTGCGCGTATCCTCGGCCGCCAGGACATCCGCCGAGGCCAGCACATCGAGCGCGCGCAGCGTGATGTCGCGTGCCGCGCCGATCGGGGTCGAGACCAGATAGAGCCCGGGTTGCAGCCGCACCGACAGTGGCCTTGTTTCGCCGTTCACGCTGGCCTTCTCCATCCCGGAAGTTTACTTGGCATGCCTGAAAGCTTAGGGTCGCGCAACCTTGACCGTTCCGGGATCATACTGACAGGACAGGACCTTTCCGATGTTTGCCATTTCGAGTTTCCGCCGCAGGATCGCCCGCCCCCTTCTTGCCGTCGCCGCCGCACTTGCGCTTGCGGCCTGTCAGCCGACCACCGGCACCGGGGGGGCCGGGCTCGACCTCGGCAAGCCGGTACAGGTCGCCCTGCTTGTCCCGGGCGGCTCTGCCGATTCGGGCGACCAGGTCGTCGCGCGCAGCCTGACGCAGGCCGCGCAGCTTGCCGCATCCGAGGTTCAGGGCGTGCAGATCGACCTGCGGGTCTACAACACCGGCGCCGATGCCGGCTCGACCGCCTCTGCCGCCGCCACTGCCGTCGAGGAGGGCGCGAAGATCATCCTCGGGCCGGTCTATGCCGATGCGGCCAATGCCGCCGGCAATGCCGTGGCGTCCTCGGGCGTGAATGTCCTGTCCTTCTCGAACAACACCGACATCGCGGGCGGCAACGTCTTCGTGCTGGGCCCGACCTTCCAGAACTCGGCCGACCGGCTGGTGGCGCAGGCGGTCCGGTCGGGGCGCCGCAGCATCCTGATCGTGCATGACCGGACGCCCGCAGGCGACCTTGGCAGGCGCGCGATCGAGACCGCAATCGCGCGCAACGGCGCGTCGAGCGCGGGGGCGGTGTCCTACGAATTCTCGCAGCAGGGCGTCATCAGCGCGATCCCTTCGATTGCTGCCGCTGCCAAGACCGGAGGGGCCAGCGCAATCTTCTTCACCGCCGACACGGCGGGGGCGCTGCCGCTTCTAACCCAGCTGGTGACCGAGGCGGGCGTCAGCCCGGCCACGACCAAGTTCATCGGCCTGACCCGCTGGGACATCCCGGCCGCCACCCTGTCGCTGCCGGGCGTGCGGGGCGGCTGGTTCGCGCTGCCCGATCCGGGCCTCGCCAACCAGTTCAGCGCCCGCTACACCGCCGCCTATGGCGAGGTTCCGCCGCCGATCGCAGGGCTGGCCTATGACGGCATCGCGGCAATCGCGGCGCTGGCGCGGTCGGGCACGGCGGGCGGGCTTTCGGCCGCGGGTCTGACCCAGGGGTCGGGCTTTGCGGGCGTGACGGGCGTGTTCCGCTTCCGTCCCGACGGCACCAACGAGCGCGGGATCGCCGTCGCAGAAATCCAGAATGGCCAGGTGGTGGTGATTGACCCTGCTCCGAGAAGCTTTGGCGGCGCCGGGTTCTGACCCGGCGGCGCAGCCGGCGCCCGGCAAGGGCACGGCAGAGACGGACGCGGAGAGTCTGACCCTGCCGCAGGTCCAGCTCGACGAGGTGCGGCTGCGCCTGTCGGAGGCTGTCGCCGCGGCCGGCCCCGACGCCAAGGCCAGGCGCGCGGCCGTGGTCCGGCTGCTTGCCGCGCTGCGCAAGGACCGTGCCGAACAGATCGAGGCCCGCCTTGCGCGCGAGCCGCGCCATGCCGCCCCTGTCATCGCGGCCTATTCCGCCTTGACCGACAGCATCGTCACGCTGGTCTTCGAGGTGACGACGCGCGAGCTGCACCCCTTGCACCTGCCGACCGAGGGTGAGCGGCTGTCGGTTCTGGCCGTCGGCGGCTATGGCCGCGCCGAGAT
>JBJOQI010000093.1:0-24804 GCA_046050045.1 Pseudomonadota bacterium
TCGACGGCCGTGACCGGCCTTCTGCGCTACAAGATGCCGTCGAACTTCTCGGTCTATGGCGGCCTGCGGGCCGAGTCGGTGACGGGCGAGGTTTCGATCCCGGTCTTCGGCGGCTACACCATGTCGACGGCCCGCGACACCCAGGTCGGCTACGTTGTCGGCGCATCCTGGGAAAAGCCGGAAATCGCGGCACGGGTTGCGCTGACCTACAATTCGGCGATCACGCACACGCTTGACTCGACCGAATTCGGCGCGATCCCGGGGCAGTTCGACACGACCGTGCCGCAGTCGGTGAACCTCGAGTTCCAGACCGGCATCGCCAAGGACACGCTGTTGTTCGGCTCGGTCCGCTGGGTCGACTGGTCGGAATTCGACATCACGCCCACGACCTTCACCACGGCCGTCGTGCCCGGTGAATCGCTCGTGGACTATGACGAGGACACGATCACCTACAACCTCGGCATCGGTCGCCGGTTCAACGAAAACTGGTCGGGCGCGATCACTGTCGGCTACGAGGCGGCTGGCGGCGGCACCGTGGGCAACCTCGGTCCCACCGACGGTTTCACCAGCGTGGGCGTCGGGGCGACCTACACCAAGGGCAACATGAAGATCACCGGCGGCGTGCGCTACGTCGAGATCGGCGATGCGCTGACCGTGATCGGGCCGTCGAACGGCGTGTTCTCGGGCAACTCGGCCATCGGAGCCGGCGTGAAGATCGGCTTCACGTTCTGATTGCAGTGATTGTCGGAGGGGCCCTGCCATTTGGCGGGGCCCTTCGCTTTTGTGGCGACCGGCACGGCCCCATCCCGCAAGAAACGGGTGGTCTTCGGTCGAGGGCGCAGATAGCGTCCGCGCCATGACATCCCGCAGCCAGACCACGATCAGCCCACTCGCCTGGGCGCTTCTCTTCCTGCTTGCCTTCATCTGGGGCGGATCCTTCCTGTCCAACAGGGCCGCGGTCGCGCATGTGCCGGTCTTCACCGTCGTCGCCTTTCGGGTCGGCGGCGCGGCGCTAGCCCTTTGGGCCTATGTGCTGCTGCGCCGCCTGCCCTTGCCCCCACGCAACCGCCTTGCGAGCCTGCTGGTCGTGGGCGTCACCAACAACGTCATTCCCTTCTCGCTGATCGTCTGGGGGCAGCAGCACATTCCTTCCGGCCTTGCCGGGATCCTCAATGCCTCGACCGCAATCTTTACCGTTTTGCTTGCTGCGGCGATCTTTCCGGACGAACGCCTGACCGCCCGCAAGGCCGCCGGTGTCGCAATCGGGTTTCTCGGCGTCGTGGTGGCCATCGGGCCATCGGAACTTCGCGCACTTGATCTGACATCGCTCGGGCAACTCGCCATTGTGGCGGCAGCGGCCTTCTATGCCATCTCTGGCACGTTCGCGCGTGGCGCCCTGACCGGCCTTCGCCCCGAAGTCAGCGCGGCCGGGACGCTTGCCGGGGCGGCGATGGTGATGCTGCCACTCGCCGTCTGGATCGACGGCCCCCCGACGCTCGACTATCCGCCGTCGTCCTGGGCGGCGATGGCTTACCTTGCGCTGGTCGCATCGGCCTTTGCCTACATGCTGTTCTATGTCGTCCTGCAACGCGCCGGGGCCGGTAACCTGAGCCTCGTGACCCTGATGGTCGCCCCTGTCGCGATGCTTCTGGGCAGCCTTGTCTATGGCGAGGCGCTGCGCGGTGCCGAGTATGCCGGCTTTGCCCTTCTGGCGCTGGGCCTCATGGTTCTGGACGGCCGCGTCCTTCGCCTGTTCCGGATCCCCGCAGAATCCGCGTGAATTTTCCGCCGCTTCCCGTTACGCAGACGCAAAACGAGGACGGCATGATCTACGCATCCGCAGATGACTGGCTGAACGCCCCGAAGAAGCGCGTGCTTCTGTTCGGCATGTCGGGGCTTGGCAAGACGCATGTCTCGAACATCCTGCGCGACGGCGGGCAGTGGTTCCACTACTCGATCGATTACCGCATCGGCACCCGCTACATGGGCGAGCACATCGCCGACAACTTCAAGCGCGAGGCGATGAAGGTTCCGCTGCTGCGCGAGCTTCTGATGCAGGACGCCGTCCACATCACATCGAACATCACTTTCAACAACCTCTCGCCGCTCTCGACCTACCTCGGCAAGCCTGGCAACCCCGCGAAGGGGGGGCTGAGCTTCGACGAATACCTGCGCCGTCAGGACCAGCACCGCGAGGCCGAGATCGCCTCGCTTCTCGATACCCCGCGCTTTGCCGAACGGGCCGAGGAACTCTACGGCTACCCGCATTTCGTCTGCGACAGCGGCGGCTCGATATGCGAGGTCGTGGACCCCCTGAACCCCGCCGACCCGATCCTTCAGCGGCTGTCGGCTTCCGTGCTTCTGGTCTGGATCAAGGGGTCCGAGGCCCATACCGCCGAACTGATCCGTCGCTTCGACCGCGCACCGAAGCCCATGTATTACCAACCCGCCTTCCTGAGGGCCGCGTGGGAGCAATACCTGCGGCAAGAGGGTCTGGCCGAGGGAACGGTCGACCCCGATGCCTTCGTCCGCTGGACCTATGCCCGGGCACTGGCCCACCGCCAGCCCCGCTACCAGCAGATGGCCGAGAAATGGGGCGTGACCGTCACCGCCGAGGATGTCGGGCGGGTGCACAACACCCAGGACTTCGAGGCGCTGATCGCCCGTGCCCTTGCTGCCCGGACCTGACGCGCCTACCTGACAGCTTCCACTGACCCGGAACCCCGACAATGCCCATAACCCTGCCTGCGAACCTTCCAGCCTTCGAGGTCCTCTCGAAGGAGGGCGTCATGGTGATGACGCCCGACCGGGCCGCGCATCAGGACATTCGTCCCATCCGGATCGGGCTTCTCAACCTGATGCCCAAGAAGATCCAGACCGAGAACCAGTTCGCCCGGCTGATCGGTGCGACGCCGCTGCAGATCGACTTCCAGCTGATCCGCATGACCGAGCACCAGACCCGCAATACTGCAGCGGAACACATGGAGACCTTCTACCGCCCCTTCGCCGAGGTGCTGGACTCAGGCGAGAAACTGGATGGCCTGATCATCACCGGAGCCCCGATCGAGCACCTGCCCTATGAAGAGGTCACCTACTGGGATGAACTGCGCCGGGTCATGGACTGGACTCAGACCCATGTTCATTCCACGTTCGGCGTCTGCTGGGGCGGCATGGCGATGGCCTACCACTTCCACGGCGTCCCGAAACACGCGCTTGACCACAAGGCCTTCGGCTGCTTCCGCCACCAGAACCTCGCGCCCGCTTCGCCCTTCCTGCGCGGGTTCTCGGACGATTTCGTGATGCCCGTCAGCCGCTGGACAGAGCTTCGTCAGAGTGACATCGACCGCGCGGGGCTGAAAACGCTTCTCACCTCGGCCGATACCGGCCCCTGCCTGGTGGATGACCCCTGCCACCGCGCGCTCTACATCGTGAACCACCTCGAATACGACAGCGAGACGCTGAAGCAGGAATACGACCGCGACATCGCGAACGGCACGCCGATCAACGTGCCGATCAACTACTACCCTGACGATGACCCGAGTCGCCCGCCGACGAACCGCTGGCGCAGCCACGCGCATCTGCTTTACGGCAACTGGATCAACGAGATCTACCAGACCACGCCGTTTGATCTGAATGAGATTGGTCGCTAGCCTCGCCCTGATCCTTGCGCTTGGCGCGGGCGCGACCGTCTGGCGCGCGGCTGCTGTCACCCGCACGGCCGAGGCGGCTTTCCCCCCGGAAGGCCAGTTCGTGACCGTGAACGGTGCCCAGGTCCACGCCGTTGTCGCGGGCACGGGGCCGGATGTTGTCCTGATCCACGGCGCGTCGGGATCGGCGCGCGACTTTACCTTCAGCCTGCTTCCCCGGCTTGCGCGCGACTATCGCGTGATTGCCTTCGACCGGCCCGGGTTCGGCTGGTCGGATGCCATCTCTGGCGGCGAGGCGCTGGCTCCGCAAGCCACTACATTGGCCGACGCGGCCCGTTTGCTCGGGGCAGAGCGTCCCGTCGTTGTCGGGCACAGTTATGGCGGCGCGGTCGCGCTCAACTGGGCCGTGACGCGCCCTGACGACATCTCGGCCCTTGTCCTGCTGGCCTCGCCCTCGCACGAATGGGAGGGTGGGCTGCCGCTCTACTATCAACTGACCTCTCCACCCCTGGCCGGTCGTGTTGCCCGCACGCTGATCGAGGCCTGGGTGCCAGAGCGGTTGGTCGTCGGCGGGACCCGTGCCGTCTTTGCCCCCGATGCCATGCCCGCGGGCTATCCCGGTCACTTCGGCCCGCGGATGTCGCTGCGCGAAAACACAGCCCGCGTGAATGCCAGGCAGCGCGCGATCCTCAAGGACCAGATCCGCGCCATGGTTCCGGCCTACCCCGTCATCGACATTCCGGTCGAGATCCTGCACGGCGCCGCGGACGCGACCGTCTTTGCCGACATCCACAGCAAACGACTTGCAACCGAAGTCGAGCAAGCGGTGCTGCACATGCTGCCAGGTCACGGTCACATGATCCAGCACACCGCCGAGGATGAGGTGGTCGCCGCCATTTCCCGCGCCGTTGCCCGCGCCGCGCGAGGCCCTGACAACTGATTGCGCGGCCAGGCAAGGCAGTCGATACTTGGGTACCAGGGACCAGTTAAACCGGAGGGAACAATGGGCAAGTCGAAGAACAAGGACGAAAAGCCGGCAAAACCGGACAGTGCCCAACCTGCTGCCGCCCCGGCGCCAGATCCCACCAAGATTCCTTTTGTGGGTGACATCACGGCGTTTTTCGAAACCGAAGCGCCAAAGGAAATCCGCGAGGCGATCCTCAAGGCCGACAAGGACGACATCCTGTCGAAGGACTATCCCTACCGCGAGGAACTGGCCAACGACGACGAAGACGCAATCATGGAGAAGCTCCAGCTTGAACTCGTCAAGCTGCACTTCGACGTAAAAGCCACCGGCAAGCGGCTGGTGATCCTGTTTGAAGGCCGCGACGCAGCCGGCAAGGGTGGCACGATCGAGCGGGTGCGCGAAAACATGAACCCCCGCGTCGCGCAGGTCGTGGCCCTGCCCAAACCCTCGGAACGCGAGGCGGCGCAATGGTATTTCCAGCGCTATATCGACTGGCTGCCCGCGAAAGGTGAAATCGTGCTGTTCGACCGCAGTTGGTACAATCGTGGCGTAGTCGAGCAGGTCTTCGGATTTTGTACCCCCGAGCAGCGCAAGTTGTTCTTCCGGCAGCTGCCCGACTTTGAACGCATGATCCAGGACGAGGGGATTACCTTGGTCAAGCTATGGCTTTCGGTTGGCCGGGCCGAACAGCTCAAGCGCTTCCTCGACCGCGAAAAAGACCCGCTGAAGCAATGGAAACTCAGCTGGATCGACGTCGAGGGCCTGAAGAAGTGGGACGAATACACCTCCGCCATCGCCGAGACGATGGAGAAGACGCACACCAAGCACGCGCCCTGGACTGTCATCCTGTCGGATGACAAGGCGCGCGCCCGGATTGCGGCCATCCAGACCGTGCTGGGTGCGGTGGACTACGCAGGCAAGGACAGAAAGGCCATCGGCAAGATCGACGGCAAGATCTGCGGAGGCCCCGACCTTCTCTGATGGCAAAGCAGGGCTACCATCACGGCAACCTCAAGCAGGCGCTTGTCGATGCAGCGCTGACCCTGATCGAGGCGCAGGGGCCTCAGGGATTCACCCTGTCTGATGCTGCAAAGTCGGCGGGCGTGACTCCGGCCGCAGTCTATCGCCACTTTGCCGGCCGCGAGGATCTGATCGCCGAATGCGCGCGGCAGGGCTTCGATATCTTCGCCGACCTGATGGAACATGCCTACGCGGGCGGCAAACCCTCGGCGCTGGCGGCGTTCGAGGCCACGGGACGCGCCTATCTGGCCTTTGCCCGCAAGTTCCCGGGCCACTACAAGGCCATGTTTGAAAGCGGCATCTCGCTGAACAGCAGCCCTGCCCTCGCCCACGCCGCCGAACGGTCGCGCAGCGTCTTTACCCGCGCGGCCGAGGCGCTGTCCAAGCACATTCCGGTTGACCGCCGCCCCCCGCCGGCAATGTTCGCCGCGCATATCTGGGCGATGTCCCATGGCGTCGTCGAGCTGTTCACCCGCGGCGCACGTTCGCCATTTCCGCCAGAGGATCTGCTTGAATCGGGAATAGGGATCTATCTGCGCGGTCTCGGCCTGCTGCCACCGGACAGCTGAGACCTTACATCGCAAGATCGCCGGACGGGTTGTCGAGCAGACGCGCCAGCGTATTCATCGCGCCTTCGAAGCGCTCGATCGTGACATTTCCGGCAAGCGCGATGCGGACGGCATTCGGGGCATGTCCATCGACCAGTGCATATTCGTCAGCCGAGCGGATCAGGACGCCAAGCCCCTCTGCCTGCCGCGTGAACGTCGAGGCACGCCATCCAGACGGAAGCCGAAGCCACAGGAAGGAAAGCCCGGGCTGCCAGGTCACCTGATAGCGGCCAAGCGCATTCAGCGCGATCTGCAGCCGACGCGCAAAGTCCTCGCGCACGGCCAGTTTCAGCCGTTGGGCATCGCCCGATTGCATGAGCTCTTCCACAATATCCGCAAGGGGCCGGGACAGACCGAAGAAGCCATGCTGCAGGGCGACCCGCGCGGCCTCGCCCAGACCGGCCGGGGCGACAATGGCACCAAAGCGCAGACCCGCGGCAATCGACTTGGACAGGCTTGCGAGATGCCAGGTCCGTTCCGGCGCGACCGCCCGCAGCGACGGGATCACGGCATCAGCGACAGAGTAGCAATCGTCCTCGATGATCTGCAGGTCATGCGTCCGCGCCACGCGCACGATTTCCGCGCGTCGTTCCGGGGGCATGCGGACGGCGGTCGGGTTCTGCGCCTCTGGCGTCAGACAGACGACCCGGCCGCCAGTCTTGCGACACGCGGCATCAAGCGCATCGGCGCGCATACCGAAATCATCCATGGCGATCGGAACCACTTCACCGCGGTTCAGACGGATCGCATGGCGAAAACCCGGATAGGTCAGCTCTTCGCAGAAGACCGCGGGCCTGTCGCCCCGCAGACAGATCTGCAACGCCGTCACAATGGCATTCTGCCCGCCGAAGGTCAGTGCGATGTCATCGGCCCCCACGGCCCCAAGTGCGCGGTCCGACAGCCAGTCGGCCATCAGACTGCGAAGCGCACGGTCCTGCTTCAGGCTCGGATACCCCAGATACTCCTGATCCACCCGGTCGGCCACGCGATGCAGCGCGGCGCTGATCGCGGCCGTCTGGCCGACATCGGGCAGGCTGGGCGAACGCATGTCGATAGCAGGCGCGCCAGCACGCGTGACGTCCCGCGCCTCGACATGCAGCGGCTCGACCGGACCAAGCTTGGCTGTCCGGGCCGCGACGAAGGTGCCCCGACCCACAACCGCTTCCAGCAATCCGTCCTGCGTGCCGATCTGGTAGGCCCGCGCGACCGTGCCGGGCGTGACGCCCAGACGCCAGGCGAGATCGCGCACGGGGGGCAATTGCGTGCCCTCTGGCAAGTCGCCGCGGCGGACCGCGTCCCGCAGCGCCCGTGACAGGGCGAGGTATTTGGGCCCCTGCCCGCCAGTCAACGACGGTTGCCAACTTGTATCGGTCACAATGTTCCCGTGGACGCTTTGTATCGCTCTTTGTATCAATACTCGTACAGCAGTAACAGATTCGTATCAACACAAAACGTGAGGTGAACCATCATGACCCTTGATCGCTCGCTCCTTTCCCTCCCTGGTTTCCTGAACCCGGTCGCAGTGGTGAAGACGCTTGTCGGGATTGTGTCGAACTGGTCGGTTCGCCGCTCGCAGCGTCATGCGCTCGCCAGGCTTGACGATCACCTGCTGCAGGACATCGGCCTGACGACCGTTCAGGCCCGCGATGAGGCGCTGAAGCACTTCTGGCTGGAATAGCAGCGGCTTACCTGGTCCGCCCACTTCCCCGGGCGAACCACTTCCTGGCCGGGCCTCGTGCCCGGCCTTTTTCGTGCGGTCTCCGCCTACATCAGAGCAGGATCGCCGATGACATCCTCGACATCGATCCGCCGGCGGTTCAGTTCGCTTTGCAGCGCGGGCACGACGCGGCGCTGACCCACGGCAAACCGCAGCACATCCCCAAGGACGCTGTCGTTGACCGTCGTGGCCACCCGCCAGATCATGCGGCGGGCGCGGCCATCGTCATACACGATCTCGGTCACACCAGAGCGCATACGCAGGCCAAGGAAATCGGAACGCCCGAGGGCGCTGTGAAAAGATTGTGTGGGCATTGTTTTGCTCGATTGTTCTGCCTCTGTGGGCGAAACATGGGACAATCTGCAGGCCCGCGTCAATCAAAGCCTGATCACATTGGCGAAACCAAGGACGAGCGAGTCCCCGCTGCAACAGCGGCCCGAAAATGAAAAGGGCCGCCAGACGGCGGCCCTTTCTGCATGTCTGGTTCCGGATCAGCGCTTCGAGAACTGGAAGCTGCGGCGGGCTTTTGCCTTGCCGTACTTCTTGCGTTCGACGACGCGGCTGTCGCGGGTAAGGAAGCCCGCGGCCTTCAGCGCCGGGCGAAGCGAGGGTTCGTAAAGCTGCAGCGCCTTCGAGATGCCGTGCTTCACGGCACCGGCCTGACCCGAAAGGCCGCCGCCGGCAACCGTCGCCATGACGTCGAACTGGCCTTCCACGTTGGCGATGGTGAAGGGCTGGCGCAGGATCATCTGCAGAACCGGGCGCGCGAAGTAGGCGCTCATGTCCTTGCCGTTCACGGTGACCTTGCCCTTGCCCGGCTTGATCCAGACGCGGGCGACCGCGTCCTTGCGCTTGCCGGTGGCATAGGAGCGGCCAAGGCTGTCACGCTGCGGAGTGCGCGGCGCGGCTGCTTCGGTGACCGTCGTGGCAATGGCTTCGGCGGCAGCGGCACGGCCCGAAACGGCCGACTTCAGCTCGTCGAGGGATTTGATTTCGTCGGCCATTCTCAAGCGCTCCGGGTGTTCTTCGGGTTCATCGACTTGACGTCGAGGACTTCGGGGTTCTGCGCTTCATGCGGGTGCGCGGCACCGGCATAGACACGCAGATGGGTCATCTGCTGCTTGCCCAGACGGTTGCGCGTGATCATGCGCTCGACCGCCTTCATCACCACGCGCTCGGGGTGGGCACCTTCAAGCACCTGCTCGGCGGTGCGGAACTTGATGCCGCCCGGATAGCCGGTGTGCCAATAGTAGCGCTTGTCGGTGCGCTTGCGGCCGGTCATCTGCACCTTGTCGGCATTGATGACGATCACGTTGTCGCCCATGTCCATGTGCGGCGTGAAGGTGGGCTTGTGCTTGCCGCGCAGGCGGTTCGCAACGACGACAGCCAGACGACCCAGGACGACGCCCTCGGCATCGATCAGGATCCATTTCTTCTGGATGTCCGCCGGGGTAGCGGTGAAGGTTTTCATCGGTCGGTCCCTATGTCTTCGGGTCTTTGGACGGGCAATGCCCTGTCCGCATTCGGATGCGGGCTTATGGCCCATGTCCGCGCCCGGTTCAAGTGGGTTGATGCCAATAAAACATCTGTAAAACAGTAGGTTACAAAATAGGTATCTATTTACCCCATATTTCTGTCCGCCGGGGGCACCGAAAACGTCATCGTTGCGCGTGCAATCAGGGCCGCCTCCCCCTCGCTTTGCAACCGCGCTTCACCCACCGCCAATGCCCGGCCCAGCTTCAGGATCTCGACCTCGGCCAGAAGATCGCGCCCGGGGAACGGCTTGCGCATGTAGTCGATCGAGGCACTTGTCGTCACCGTCAGCGCCTTTGGTCCGATCCGGGACAGGATTGCCAGATAGACGCCGACATCAGCCAGGTTGAAGATCGCAGCGCCGAGCAGGCTTCCGCCCGGCCGCAGGTCCGCAGGCCGCGGGGCAAGGCGCAGGACCAGCCCCCTTTCGGTCAGGCGGTCCACCACCAGATGGGCCTGCTCTGGGAACGTGTCCCGCATGAAGTCCGTCAGATCGTCTACTGTCATGACGGGAGCGGTCTTTTCTGACATCGGTCTGCGCTTTAGGCTGCCAAGGAAACGGGGAGTACTGCCGATGACCGAACCATGCCTGCTGCGCGAGGACAAGGATGGCATTGCCACCCTTACACTCAACCGACCAGCCGCGCTGAACGCCCTGTCGGACGAAATGCTCGCCGCGCTCCTGACGGCCTTCGGGCAGCTTGCCGGGGACCGGCGTACCCGCGTTGTCATCCTGCGTGGCTCAGGCCGGGTCTTCTGCGCAGGGCACGACCTGAAAGAAATGCAGGCCGCCCGCGAAGGGGCTGACAAGGGCAGGGCTTATTTTGCAGACCTTTTTTCCCGCTGCGCCGCCGTGATGCAGGCAATCCCCGCCCTGCCCCAGCCCGTCATCGCCGAGGTCCACGGAATTGCCACCGCCGCGGGTTGTCAGCTTGTGGCGTCCTGCGACCTGGCCGTCGCGGCCGAGGGCACACGCTTTGGCGTCAATGGCGTCAACATCGGGTTGTTCTGCTCGACACCGATGGTCGCCCTGACGCGCAACGTTCCTCGCAAGGTCGCCTTTGAAATGCTGACGACAGGCGAGTTCATCGATGCCCACCGCGCCCGAGAGGTTGGCCTGGTGAACCGCGTGGCACCCCCTGACCGGCTGCATGACGAGACAGTCTCGCTGGCCGGAACCATAGCGGCAAAGCTCGATGCGGCCGTGCGGGTCGGCAAGCGCGCCTTCTACGACCAGGCAGGTCTGCCGCTGGCCAATGCCTACGACATGACCGCTTCGGTGATGGTCGAGAACATGCTCTGGCGCGACACCGACGAGGGGATCGCGGCCTTCCTCGAACGGCGCAAGCCCGACTGGGCCTAGGCAGCGCTGATCCGGTGGCGCAGGATCAGCCCCAGCCCTCCTGCGGCCAGCGCCATCGCGAGGGCGGCAAGCATGACGGCAAGCGCTCCGCCCCATTGCAGCAGCAGCGCCCCAAGCAGCGGCGCGGCGGCATAGGCCAGCAGAGGCGCGACTGACAGCGCGCCCCAGATCGCGCCAAACCCTTCGCGCCCCAGGACGTCAGCCGCCAGCAACGGCCTCAGGATCGTGATGATCCCCGCCGCCGCCCCCTGCGCCAGCGCGAAGAGAAGCCAGAAGGTCGGGACCCCCTGCCCGGCCATCAGAACGACCACCGCCGCGACGAACCCCGCCAGCACCCAGAGCGTAAGCCCGCGCAACGGCAGCCGGTCCCCGGCCAGGACCAGCATCAGCCGCCCCGCCACCTGAGCGGGCCCCATCGCAGCAGCCAGCATGACCGCAATGTCGTGCTCTGCGCCTCGGTCGATGAAGACCGGCAGCGCAAAGGTCGTCAGCATCGCGTGGTTCATCCAGATCAGCGCAATCATCCCGGCGAGCAGCCAGAAGGCCGAGGACCGAAGTGCGCCCGACAGCTGCCCTGCAGCGGCCGCGCCGGCTCCGGGTGGCGCGACCCCTGCCCCCGCCGCGGACGAAAGAAGCCGCGTCCCGATCAGATTGAGCGGCAGGGTCACCAGAACCTGCATCACCGCAAGACCGATCAGCGCGCCCTGCCAGCTGAAGGCGCGGTTCAGGGCGTCGCCAAGGGGAAAGGCGATGGTCGTTGCGAACCCGCCCACCAGCGTCACCCGCACGATGGCACCGCGCGCGCCGGGACCAAGCCAACGGGTCAGCAGGGCAAAGCACGTCTCGAACTGGCTGGTCGCCTGGCCAAGTCCGATCAGCAGGAACCCGGCGATCCAGACAGCGGGCAGGCCCTCGGCCCGTGCAGCAAGGACCAGACCAAAGGCCGACAGGACCGGGCCCGCAAGCAACAGCCGCGGCCCCGCCCCCCTGTCCACGAGCCGGCCTGCAAAGGGCGCAAGCGCGGCGGCAAGCAGCAGTCCTGCGGTCGGCCCAAAGGCCAGGACGGCGCGCGGAATGCCTGCGCCGGTCGCCGGGTCGGTCAGGGCGACGACCAGCGCCGCAAAGGCAAAGGTCTGTGCGACATAGCCCGCCGTCTGCCCGACGGACAGTGCCCAGACCCCTGCCGAACCGCGGGCGATCACAGCCGGTAAAGCTCGCCGAACTTCGCTTCGAGATAGTCCAGAAGCGGCCCTTCGTCCGGTGCGGTGCCGCAGGCCTGGGTGATGACCTGCTCTGGCGGCATCAGGCCGCCATGCCGCTGCACCGCGTCGCGCAGCCAGTCGGTCGCAGGTTTCGCCTCGCCCTCGACCAGATGCCGGTCGAGGTCGGGCACGGCCTTGCGCAGTGCCTTGTGCAGGCAGCCCGCATAGACATTGCCCAGCGTGTAGGTCGGGAAGTAGCCGAACAGGCCAACCGACCAGTGAACATCCTGCAGCATCCCCTGCGACGGCCGCTCGACCGACTGCCCGAAGTCATGGGCAAAGCGGTGGTTCCACGCCTCTTGCAGGTCTGCGGCCTGCAAGGAGCCACCAACCAGCGCGCGCTCGAGATCGAAGCGCATCATCACGTGCAGGTTGTAGTGCACCTCATCCGCCTCGGTGCGGATAAAGCCGGGTTGCACCCGGTTCACCGTCGCGTAGAAGCTTTCTGCATCTTCCACGCCGAAGTCGCCGAAATGCGCAATCATCCGGTTCCACAGCCAGCGCGTGAAGGCGCGGCTGCGGCCAAGCTGGTTCTCGTAGATCCGGCTCTGGCTTTCATGAACACCCATCGACACCCCCGCACCGAGCGGTGTCAGAAGATGGGCCTGGTCGATGCCAAGCTCGTAGCAGGCATGCCCCACCTCGTGGATCGTGGAGTAGAAACAGTTGAACGGGTCATCCGTGCGCACGCGCGTCGTGATCCGGACGTCGTTGCCCGACCCGGACGAGAAGGGGTGAACCGCCAGGTCGATCCGACCGCGCGACCAGTCATAGCCGAAGGCATCCGCAAGTTCCCGGGCAAGCGCCATCTGGGCCGGTTCGGGAAACTGGTGCGCCAGGGCGCGCGGCTGCGTCTCTGCCCCGAGAATTCGTTCGCGCAGGGCGACCAGCCGAGGGCGCATCCGGTCAAACATTGACCCGATGGCAGCGGCAGAGGTGTCGGGCTCGTAGTCGTCAAGCAGTGCGTCATAGACGGTGGCGCCGAATCCGCCCTCCATCAGGGCCTGCCCTGCCTCGCGTTTCAGCCGAAGGACGGTTTCCAGCGAAGGCAGGAAATGCGCCACGTTCTCGGTGGCCCGCGCCTCGGCCCAGATGCCCTGCGACAGGCTGGTGACGCGGGCAAGCTCGGATGCCAGCCGCGCCGGAATGCAGGATGTCTTGCGGTAGGCCCGGGAGATCAGCGCAATCGCCCTTTGGCCGGCGGGATCGGATGCCCTTGCCGTTTCAATCCAGTCGCCCACCCGCGGATCGGTCCTGCGCGCATGCAGGACGCCTTCGATCGCCGCCATTTCCTCGCCGCGCTGGTCGGCCGCGCCGCGCGGCATCATGGTTTCCTGGTCCCAGCCAAGGCGGCCGGCGATCTGGGCCAGCGCCTCGGTTTCGCGCTGGAAGGCCATCAGGTTCTCAAATGCGGTCATTTCGAAGCCCTTATCGACGTGACAATGGGATAGGCCGCGCGGTGACGCGCCCTGACGATCAGCGTGAACAGCACCACCGCGCCCAACTGATGCGCCAGCCCGAGGATCAGGGGCGAGGCATTGAGGACCGTCACAATGCCGAGCGCGATCTGGACCAACAGCATCAGCCCCACAAGGTTGAAGGCGCTGCGGGTTTCAGGGTGGACCGAGCGGCGGCCGCGCAGCCAGACCACAATGCCGAAGATGGCCAGCATATAACCAGCTGTCCGGTGGATGAACTGGACTAGCCCCGGGTTTTCAAAGAACGCCCGCCAGGTCGCTCCGCCCTCGGGCACATAGAAGGCATCGGCGGGAAAGAAGGTCTCGCCCATCAGCGGCCAGGTGGGAAAGGCCCGCCCCGCGTCGATCCCCGCGACCAGCGCCCCCAGAACGATCTGCAGGAAGGCGAAATGCATCATCCCCGTCGCCAGCCCGAACAGTTTCCGCTCTCCCGACCGCCTCGCCTGCAGAAGCGCGGGTTCGGGGCGTGCCAGGGACAGGATGAACCAGGCCAGAAGCCCCAGGATCGCGAAGGCAAGGCCCAGATGCGTGGCAAGCCGGTAGGACGCCACGTCCACCATCTGCCCGCTCAGTCCCGAGGCAACCATCCACCAGCCGATAGCCCCCTGAAGCCCGCCGAGCGCGCCAACGGTCAGAAGTCGCGCTGTCCAGCCCGCCGGAATACGCTTGGTCAGCCAGAAAAAGGCAAAGCCGATCGCCCAGACCAGACCGATCGTGCGCCCGAGCTGGCGGTGCCCCCATTCCCACCAGTAGATGAACTTGAAGCTTTCAAGCGTCATTTCCCTGTTCTGCAACTGGAACTCGGGCGTTGCCTGATACTTGGCGAACTCGGCCGCCCAGGCCGTTTCGTTGAGCGGTGGCAAGGCTCCGGTAACCGGCCGCCATTCGGTGATCGAAAGGCCCGAGTCCGTCAGGCGCGTCAGGCCACCCACGGCAATCATCACGACGACCAGCGCGAACAGCACCGCAAGCCAGCGGCGCACCGGGTTGCGGCCACGCTTCTGCCCGTCGATCATGCCGCCCTGCGGCTTTGGCGCGGCAGTCTTGCCTGCGCCGACATCCTCGAAAATGGTCCGGTTCTTCGCCATATGCGCCTCCGCTTGCGCGGGACACTAGGGCCGCCCCAAGGGCGCTTCAACCCCGCAAGCCCGCGCCGGCAGCGCTCAGCCCCTGCTGTCCCGCGCCCGGACGATCTGTCGCAGCATCCCGTGCAGGGTCTGCACATCGGCGCGCGTCAGGGGCATCCGGCTCCAGAGATTACGGATGTTCAGCTTCATGCCCTCGGCCTTCTGCGGCGGAAAGAAGAAGCCGGCTTCGTCCAGCCGTTCCTCGAAGTGGTCGCCCAGCCGCTGGACCTCGACCGCCGGCGCGAATTCCGTCCCCGCAAGAACCGTTGTTTCGGCCACAGTTTCCGCAGTCTGGCGCATCCATTCATAGGCCAGCAGCAGAACCGCCTGCCCGACGTTGAGCGATGGAAACTCCGGGTTCACCGGGATCGAGACGATCGCGTTGGCCCGCGCGATGTCGTCGTTCTCCAGCCCCGTGCGCTCTGGTCCGAACAGGAACGCGACCTTCTGCCCCGACGCGATCAGGGCACGCGCGTGCTCCATCGCGCGTTCGGGCGTCATGACGGGCTTGGTCAGGTCGCGCCCCCGCGCAGTCGTCGCAAAAACGAAGGCCGCGTCGCCGATGGCTGCGGGCGTGTCAGCAAAAATGCCCGCGAAATCCAGCACTCGCGTCGCCGCGCCGCTCGCCATTGCGACCGCGCGCGGGTTCGGCCAGCCGTCGCGCGGGTCGACCAGTCGCATCCGGGTCAGCCCGAAGTTCAGCATCGCCCGTGCGGCCGCGCCGATGTTCTCGCCCATCTGCGGGCGGACGAGGACGAAGACGGGTTGATCGGTTGCAGCGGCGGTCATGGCATTTCCCAAGTTCACCCGGCCTGATACGATAGGCAGGCAGACCCGGCAAGGAGACGCCGCGATGGCCTGGGACGAAGGACTGGCGCAGCTCATGCGCGACGATCTGGCCGAGTATCCGGTAACCGAACGCAAGATGTTCGGCGGGCTTGCATTTCTGTTGAACGGTCACATGGTCTGCGGCATCCACCGCGGCGGGGCAATGTTCCGCGTGGGCAAGCCGAACGAGGTGGCGGCCCTTTCGGTTCCCGGTGCCAGCCCGATGATGTTCACGGGCAAGTCGATGTCGGGAATGATCGACCTGTCGGACGAGGCTACCGCCGACGACGACCGACGCGGCCGTGTCATGGCGCTGGCCCTGGGCTTCGTGCGCGCGCTGCCGCCGAAATAGCCCCCTTGGCGGCAGGCCCCGGTAAGGGTAATCCGGCCTGAACGCCCGAGGGGAACCCGCCATGTCTGATGCTGATCGCCCGCAGATCTACCTTGTCACACCCCCGGCCATCGACCTCGAGACCTTTCCCGACCGGCTGGCGCGTGTGCTTGATGCTGTTGAAATCGCCTGCATCCGCCTCGCGCTGTGGGAACGCGACGAATTTGCGCTTGGCCGCGCGGCCGACGCCCTTCGCACCGTAGCACACGAGCGCGATGTCGCACTTGTCATCCAGAACCACCTGCTTCTGGTCGAGCGTCACGGGCTCGACGGCTTGCACCTGTCGGACGGCGCGCGGAGCCTGCGCGACGCCCGCAAGGCGCTTGGTGCCGATGCGATTGTCGGCGCGTTCTGTGGCGCGTCGCGGCACGAAGGCATTTCGGCCGGGGAAAGCGGGGCCGACTATGTGGCTTTCGGCCCCATCGGTCCCTCTGCACTCGGCAAGGGCGAGGTCGCAGCGCACGACCTGTTTGCCTGGTGGTCCGAGATGATCGAGGTTCCGGTCGTCGCCGAAGGGGCCCTGACCGAAGACCTTGTCCGGCAGTTTGCCCCGGTCACGGATTTCTTTGGCATCGGCGACGAAATCTGGGGGGCCGAAGACCCGGCTCTTGCCCTGCGCGCCCTTGTCGCCGCAATGGCCTAGTCTGGCCTCAGACGCAGGGACAGCGTATCCCGGATCACGCCCTCGCAATAAGCGGCCAATCCCTTGCGGTCGGGGAAGCGGTCGACTCTGACCGGATCGTGGAACACGACCTCGATCCGCCCCTGGCGGCAGGCGGCCAGCGTGTGCAGCAGGTGCGGGCCAAACTCCATGTCGCCCCACCAGCCGTAGAAGCGCCGGTCCTCGCCCTTTGGCGCATGGTAGGCGACCGTCACCGGCTGGACATGCATTTCGTGTTCCAGCCCGTGCGTGTAGTAGGCCGCGAAAAGCGTCGATTTGAATGGCAGGACGCGCATCCCGTCGGTGCTCGTGCCCTCGGGGAAGAACAAGAGCTTGTGGCCAAGATGCAGCCGTTCTTCGAACATGCGTTGCTGGTGCTTGGCCTGACGCCTGTCCCGCGCAATGAAGACGGTTCCGGTCGCACGCGCCAGCCAGCCGATGCCGGGCCAGCCCGCAACTTCGGCTTTCGACACGAAGTAGACCTGCTGGCATGCGTTCAGCGCGAAGATGTCGAGCCAGGACGAGTGGTTTGCAACGACCGCGCCGTGCCGGGTCATCGGTTTTCCGGTCACGGCATAGCCGATCCCGAGCAGCGCCAACGCTCCGCGGCAGACGGCCTGGGTGATGTGGGGCGTCCAGGGCCGGACAAGGCCGTGGATCAACCGCTCGGGCCCCCGGACAAGCAGCAGAAGGCCCAGTCCGCCATAGACGAGCAGCCCAACCACTGCCCCGCGCCGGAAAACCCGCAACCATGCCCCGAACGACAGGTCCGGATGTACCGGCTGGTCATTGCCCTGCCATGTCGTCATGCCTGTCCGGCCACCTGGGGTGCTGCGCCGCCTCCGTGCTTTCTGAGGTAGAAGTTCCGGTGGCGGTCACTCATTTCCTTGGTGTCCATCAGCAGGCAGACGTCGATCGTATTGAACTCGCGGTCGATGTAGGCCCCCTCGCCGACAAATCCTCCGAGCCGAAGGTAGGCCTTGATCAGGGTCGGCATGGCAAGCATCGCTGCCTTACGGTCGATCCGGTCCTTTGGCACCAGATCCATGTCGAGGTACCCCGGTGTTCTTGCATGCACGCACAGGGCCTCGGGGGCGAGGTGATGGTGATGCAGCCAGGCCAGAGGCAGCCGCAGTGGGGCCGGGTCAGTGCCATGAAAGCTTGCAACGCCGAACAGGACCTCGATCCCGCGCTCGAGCACATAGTCGGCCAGGCCGTTCCACAGCAGGAACATGCCCGTCCCGCCGCGATAGGCCGGGTCGACGCAGGAACGACCAAGCTCCAGCAGACGGCGCCCGCTCTGACGCAAGGGGGTCAGGTCATACTCGGAATCGCTGTAGTATCTGCCGATCTGCGCGGCCCGGTCGTCGGGCAACAGGCGATAGACGCCGACCACATGGTCCAGTTCATCGGGATTGCGCGAACGGTCGACCAGAACCAGATGGTCGTTCACCGCATCGAAGGCATCCGACTCGATCTTGCGCCCGTGATCGACAAGGGGTCCGTCCGCGCCCAGTTCCTCTACGAAGACGCGGTAACGCAGCCGCTGCGAAGACAGGATGTCCGCCTGCGATTCGGCGAGCCGGACCTCGAGATTGTCGGCAAGCCCGGCCGGGCCAGTTGCTTGCCCACCGGATGTGTTCACAGCAAATGCTCCCGCCTAGGCATACCGCATCGCAGGACAGAGACCCCTGCCCTGGTTAATCCTTGATTAACCGCAGGAAGAGATAGAGGAGATGCGTTGACGCAACCCAAAGCAGTGTTACCGTTCCGGAAGGTCATTCAGGTTCCGCCGTCACGTTGAAGGTCCAAACACAAGTTCGAGCTCTGCCACCGCGATGTTGACGACAACCTTTCCTGCATGTTCGAAGTTCACCGTAACCCGGCCCGATACATTCGACTGGACCTGCCCCAGACCCCATTCCGGTTTGCCCGGCATCCTGACCAGCTGTCCGGGTTCAGGAAAGTTCGGCATCCGCGCCTCCCTCGATGCCGTGTTCCGTGATTAGACCATGAATGACCAGAGTCTGGACCTTTCTGCCCTTGTCGCCTCGCGGCTGTGCCATGACCTGATAAGCCCACTTGGCGCGATCAGCAACGGCGTCGAGCTTCTCGGCCTGTCCTCCGACACCGCCGAGGCGCGCCTGGTCGCCGACAGCGCAAGATCAGCGACGGCGCGTATCCGGTTGTTTCGCATCGCCTTTGGCCATTCCGCCCCCGGCCAGTCCGTTCCGCTGAATGAACTCCGTTCAATCCTGGACGACATGTCCGCCACGGGTCGCATCGCCTATTCCTGGCTTGGCGAAAAAGGTTGTTCCCGGGATCAGGCAAAGCTCTGCCTGCTTGCGCTGCTCTGCGCCGAGACAGAGCTAGCCTATGGCGGCAGGATCTCCCTTTTGCCGGGGGAAGCGACCACCGTCGTGACTGCAAGTTCGGACCGGTTCAGGGCCGATCCGGGGCCCTGGGAAATATTCCGCGAGACACCGGCCAATGCCGGCGCCGCGACGGCACCTTCCCTGGTGCAGTTTCCAGTCCTGCTGGCCGAATCGCGTCGTCAGGGACGTTTGCCGCAAGTGGAGCGCGGCGAAACCGTGCTGAGGATCACCGTCTAGGTTCAGGCCCTGATCGTCCCGTCGCCGGTCACGATGTACTTGAAGCTGGTCAGTTGCTCGGCCCCGACCGGCCCGCGCGCGTGCAGCTTTCCGGTCGCAATCCCGATCTCTGCGCCCATCCCGAACTCGCCCCCGTCCGCGAACTGGGTCGAGGCATTCTGCAACAGGATCGCACTGTCGAGTCGGGTGAAGAACCGCTCGGCCGTGGCGTCGTTCTCGGTCAGGATCGCTTCGGTATGCTGGCTGCCGAACTTGCGGATATGTGCGATCGCCTCGTCCACACCGTCGACCAGCTTCGCCGCGATGACCATGTCGAGGAACTCGCGTCCGAAGTCGTCCGGCGCAGCCCTGACCGTGCCCGGAACCTTCAGCAACTCGCCCTCGGTCCGCACCTCGACCCCGGCCTTCAGCAGATCCTCGATCAGCACCGCGCCGTGCTTGGTATAGAACTGCCAGTCGATCAGCAGGCATTCCGCCGCGCCGCAGATTCCGGTGCGCCGCGTCTTGGCGTTCAGCACCACGGCCCGCGTCTTTTCAAGGTCCGCGTCGCGGTCGGCATAGACGTGGCAGATGCCCTCCAGATGCGCAAAGACCGGCACCCGCGCCTCGGCCTGCACCAGCCCGACCAGACCCTTGCCGCCGCGCGGCACGATCACGTCGATGAACTGCACCGCCCGCAGCATCTCGCCCACCATCGCCCGGTCGCGCGTCGGGATCAGCTGGATCGCGTCCTCGGGCAGGCCCGCCTGTTTCAGGCCGGTGACAAGGCATTCATGGATCGTGGTCGAGGAATGGAAGCTTTCGGACCCGCCGCGCAGGATCACGGCATTGCCCGACTTCAGGCAGAGCGCCCCAGCATCCGCCGTTACGTTGGGGCGGCTCTCGAAGATCACCCCGATCACGCCAAGGGGCGTGCGCACCCGCTTGATGTGCAGGCCCGTGGGCCGGTCCCATTCCGCGATGACCTCGCCTACCGGATCGCGCTGCTCGGCAATTGAACGCAGCCCGTCGACGATGCCCCGGATCCGGCCCTCGTCGAGTTTCAGCCGGTCCATCATCGCCGGGCTCAGCCCCTTGGCAGCGCCATAGGCCAGATCCTCGGAATTGGCATCCATGATCGCCTGCCGCCGTGACCAGACCGCCTCGGCCGCGCCGATCAGGGCCGCATATTTCCGCTCGGACAAGGCAAAGGCCAGCTCGGCCGCCGCCGCCTTGGCGCGCGCCCCGATCTCGGCCATCAGCCCCTGCATGGAGGTCATCTCGTTCATCGCAAGCACCCCTGCCTACAGCGCCATATCGTCCCGGTGCACCAGCGCGGCACGCCCGGGATAGCCCAGAATGCCCGGAATGTCACCCGACCGGTGCCCGGCGATGGCCTTGGCCTCGCCCGCCGTATAGCGCACGAGGCCCTTGCCAAGTTCTGCCCCGTCGGGACCGAGGATCGCCACCGGATCGCCGCGCCCGAAGCTGCCGGTCACCTCGGTGACGCCCGCGGGCAGCAGCGACTTGCCCGCCGCCAGCGCCGTGACCGCCCCCGCATCGACCCTGACGGTCCCGCGCGGCTTCATCGCATTGATCCAGCGCTTGCGCGCTGCCTGCGGATCGCCCTGTCCCAGAAACCAGGTGCAGTCTGCGCCCTCGGCCAGCGCCGTCAGCGGTCGCAGGGCCGAACCTTCCATGATAACCATGGCACAGCCGCCCGCGACCGAGGTCTTGGCCGCCAGCAGCTTGGTCTTCATCCCGCCCTTCGAGATGCCCGACACCGGATCGCCCGCCATCGCCTCGATTGCGGGCGTGATGCGCTCGACCACCTCGAAGCGGGTGGCGGTCGGGTCTTCTTTCGGGTTCGCGGTGTAGAACCCGTCCACATCCGACAAGAGCACCAGCTGATCTGCCCCGACCGTCACCGCGATCTGCGCCGCCAACCGGTCATTGTCGCCAAATCGTATCTCGTCGGTCGCTACCGTGTCGTTTTCGTTGACAATCGGCACGACGCCCAACCCCAGCAGGGTCTCCATCGTCGCGCGACTGTTCAGATAGCGCCGCCGGTCTTCGGTATCCTCCAGCGTCACAAGGATCTGCGCCGTCGAAATCCCGTGCGGCCCCAGCACTTCCTCATAGGCCCGGGCCAGCCGGATCTGCCCAACCGCCGCCGCGGCCTGCGACTGTTCCAGCGCCAGCGTCCCCGCAGGCAGGCCCAGCACGCGCCGGCCAAGCGCGATTGCACCCGACGACACCAGGATCACGTCAACCCCGCGCTTGCGGGCATCGGCCACGTCCTCGGCCAGGCCGGCCAGCCAGGCGGCGCGCAGCCCCTTGCCATCGACCAGAAGGGCCGAGCCGATCTTGACCACAAGCCGCCGCGCCGCCCGGATATCGGGGCGCTGCACCGTCAGGGTTGCCACGCCACATCCTCCGCCGGTCTAGCGCGCCCCGCCACGATCTGCCGCATCAGCGCGCGCAGCACCTCGGTCAGGCCCTGATGGGTTGCCCCGGAAATCTCGAACACCGGCCCGCCCGAGGCCTTTTCCAGCGCCCGCCGCCGGGTGGCGCGGGTCTTGGCGTCGAGCGCGTCGATCTTGTTCAATGCCGTGATGCGCGGCTTTTCCGCCAGCGCGGGCGAGTACGCCTCGAGTTCGGTCACGATGGTGCGATAGTCCTTCGTGATCGTCGACGATGTTCCGTCCACCAGGTGCAGAAGAACCGAACAGCGTTCGACATGGCCCAGGAACTGGTCGCCAAGCCCCCGCCCCTCGCTCGCGCCCTCGATCAGGCCGGGAATGTCGGCCATCACGAATTCCTTGCCGTCCACGCCCACGACGCCAAGGTTCGGCACCAGCGTGGTAAAGGGATAATCCGCAATCTTCGGCCGGGCGTTCGATACGGCGGCCAGGAAGGTCGACTTGCCCGCATTGGGCAGCCCCAGAAGCCCCGCATCTGCGATCAGCTTCAGCCGCAACCAGATCGTCCGCTCGATGCCCTCGATCCCGGGATTTGCCCGCGCCGGCGCCCGGTTGGTCGAGGTCTTGAAGTGCAAATTGCCCCAACCGCCGTTGCCGCCTTCGGCCAGGCAGACCCGCTGGCCCACCTGTGTCAGGTCGGCAATCAGGGTCTCCTCGTCCTCGTCGATGATCTCGGTGCCGACCGGTACCTTCAGGACAATGTCGTCGCCCGACTTGCCGGTCATCTGGCGGCCCATGCCGGGCTGGCCGGACTTGGCGAAGAAATGCTGCTGGTAGCGGAAGTCGATCAGCGTGTTCAGCCCGTCGACCGCCTCGGCCCAGACCGAACCGCCATTGCCGCCGTCGCCGCCGTCGGGGCCGCCGAATTCCACGAACTTCTCGCGGCGGAAGCTGACGCAGCCCGCCCCGCCGCCACCCGAGCGGATATAGACTTTGGCAAGGTCGAGAAATTTCATGGAACGGGCTTCCGCAAGGGTCAGTCCCTGCGGATAGTCCCAGTTGCCGTCCGGTTCAAGGGCTTGGGCAGCCTAGAGATAGTCCGACCGCTGCAACCCGTACTTGGCCATCTTCTCGTTCAGGGTGCGGCGCGGCAGGCAAAGCTCGTCCATCACGGCGGTGATCGAACCCTTGTGACGACGCATCGTATTGTCGATCAGCATCTTTTCGAAGCTCTCGACATATTCCTTCAGCGGCTTGCCTTCGGTGGTGATCTCGCCCGCCGTCTCCTCGCTGTCGGCCATCAGAAGGGCCGAGATCGACCCCGTGCCGCGACGGTTCTGCAAGACGGCCCGCTCGGCCACGTTGATCAGTTGCCGCACATTTCCCGGCCAGGGCGCCTGCAACAGTTGTGCCGCTTCCTGCGCCGTGACCTGCGGGGCATCGCAGCCATATTCCTCGGCAAACTGTTCGGCCAGCCGCGTGAACAGCGTCAGGATGTCCTCGCCGCGTTGGCGCAGGGGCGGAAGCGTGATCTTCAACGCGGCAAGCCGGTAGAACAGGTCAGGCCGCAGCGCATCCTCGACTGTCCTGCCCTGCTCGTGCTCGTTGCAGATCGCGATGATCCGCGTCTCGGCCGGCGAGCCCTGATCGTTGATGAAGGTCAGCAGCCGCGCCTGGACCGGCTGCGACAGCGCCTCGACATCCTCCAGCACCAGCGTTCCGCCGCGCGCTTCCTCGACCAGCGGAATTGACCCGCCCTCTTCCATCGGGCCGAAAAGTTTCGGGCCGAGAACATCGTCCGAATAGGCCGCGCAGGACAGGACGACAAACTTCTTGCCCGCCCGTGGTCCGACGGCATGCAGCGCATGGGCCACCAGCGTCTTGCCGGTCCCCGTCTCGCCGTCGATCAGGACGTGACCGTCAGCCTGGCCGAGATCGAGGATATCTTCGCGCAACCGCTCCATCGCAGGCGAGGTGCCGATCAGCTTCTTCATCAGCATCGAGCCATCCGACAATTCCCGGCGCAGCGCGCGGTTGTCGAGCGTCAGGCGGCGCGAGTTGCTGGCCTTCTTGGCAAGTTCCGTCATCCGGTCCGGGTTGAAGGGCTTTTCCAGAAAGTCATAGGCACCGATGCGCATGGCCTCGACGGCCATGGGCACGTCTCCGTGACCGGTAATCATGATGACCGGCAGGCCCGAGTCGACGCTCATCAGCTTTTTCAGGAATGCCATGCCGTCCATGCCGGGCATCTTGATGTCGGACACCACGACACCAGGCCAGTCCTGTCCGATCGATTTCAAGGCCTCTTCGGCGCTTGGATAGGTCTCGGTATCGAAGCCCGACAACGCGAGCCACTGGCTGATCGATTGGCGCATGTCCTGCTCGTCATCAACGATGGCAACCTTCATCGATCGGCTCATGGTCGCTTCTCCTGCGCTACGTCACTCTGCGGCGGCGGTCTTGCTGGCCATGACCGGCAACTGGATCTCGAACACCGCACCGCCCTGCTGCCCGTTGCGGGCCGTCAGTCGTCCGCCTAGGTCGTTGACGATGCCGGACGAAATGGCAAGTCCCAAGCCTACACCGTCGCCCGGCTTCTTGGTGGTGTAAAACGGCTCGAACAGGCTTTCGAGGTCTTCGATCCCGTGCCCGTTGTCCCGGATCGTCAACAGCACCGTCTCGCCCATGGTCAGAAGGATGTCGATCTGCGGGTCGGCAACCTCCTTGGTCGCGTCGATCGCGTTGCGCAACAGGTTGATGATAACCTGCTCTAGCCTGATGCGGTCGGCCAGAACCATGACCGGCCCCCGTGGCATGGCCCGGGTGATCCGCACGGCCCGGGTGCGCAGCTGCGGCTCCATCATCGACAGGGCGGTTGACACGCAAATCCTTGCATCCACAGGCTCAAATGCCTCTCCGCCCTTGCGGGCATAGCTCTTGAGCTGGCGTGTGATCGCCCCCATCCGGTTGATCAGGTCATCGATCCTCTGGAACGACGACAGGGCCTCTTCGGGGCGCTTGCGTTCCAGCAGAAGCCGCGCCCCGGCCAGATAGGTCTTCATTGCCGCAAGGGGCTGGTTCAATTCGTGGCTGACCGAGGCCGACATCTCGCCAAGGGCGGCCAGTTTCGACGACTGCGCCAGCGTCTGCTCGGCCACCGCAAGGTCCTTTTGCGCGCGTTCGCGTTC
>JBJOQI010000094.1:0-7170 GCA_046050045.1 Pseudomonadota bacterium
GCCCGCGGCGCGAAGATCTACGGCGAGGTCACGGGCTATGGCGCGACCTCGGACGGCTACGACATGGTGGCCCCCTCGGGCGAGGGCGGCGAACGCTCGATGCGGCTCGCCCTCTCGACCCTGCCGGAGGGGCGCCGGATCGACTACATCAACAGCCACGGCACCTCGACCCCCGTGGGCGACGTGACCGAGCTCGAGGCGATCCGCCGCGTCTTCGGGCGGGGCCACACGCCGCCCACGGCCTCGACGAAATCGCTGACCGGCCATTCGCTGGGCGCGACGGGCGTGCACGAGGCGATCTATTCGCTGCTGATGATGAACAAGAACTTCATCGCCGCCTCGGCCAACGTCACGACGCTCGACCCGGCGATCGACCCCGGCGAGATCGTCACGACGCTGCGCGAGAACGTCGAGCTCGACAGCGTGCTCTCGAACAGCTTCGGCTTCGGCGGCACCAATGCGACGCTGGTGATGAGCAAGTACCGGGGTTGACGCAGAACCCCGGTTTTTCGCGGAAAGATCGAGAAAGGAACCACCGGCATGGCCGAACTGATGAAGGGCAAGCGCGGGCTCGTCATGGGCGTGGCGAACGAACGCTCGATCGCCTGGGGCATCGCCAGCGCGCTGGCTGCCGAGGGGGCCGAGCTTGCCTTCACCTATCAGGGCGACGCCTTCGGCAGCCGGGTGATGCCGCTGGCGGAAAGCGTCGGCTCGAAGATCGTCGTCGATGCCGACGTGATGAACGACGCCTCGCTGGATGCGGCCTTCGACCGGCTCAAGGCGGAATGGGGCACCATGGACTTCCTGATCCATGCCATCGCCTATTCCGACAAGAACGAGCTGACGGGCCGCTTCATCAACACCAGCCGCGAGAACTTCCGCAATTCGCTGACGATCTCGTGCTTCAGCTTCATCGACGTGGCGCGCCGCGCGGCAGAGCTCATGCCCGAGGGCGGGTCGCTGATCACCCTGACCTTCCAGGGGTCGAACCGGGTGACCCCCAACTACAACGTCATGGGTGTGGCCAAGGCCGCGCTGGAAAGCGCCGTGCGCTATCTGGCCAACGACCTCGGGCCGCAGCAGGTCCGCGTCAATGCGATCAGCCCCGGCCCGATGAAGACGCTGGCCGGTGCCGCCATCGGCGGGGCGCGCGCCACTTTCCGCCATACCGAGGCGAATGCCCCGATGCGGTCGAACGCGACGCTGGAGGCGATCGGCGGCACCGCCGTCTATCTCTGTTCGGACCACGGGGCCTGCACCACGGGCGAGGTGATCCGGGTGGATGGCGGGTTCCATGTCCTCGGCATGCCGCAGGCCGACAATCTTTGACCGGAGCGACCCGGGGGATTCACACCCCCGGACCCCCGTGGGATATTTCCGCCAAGATGAAGGAGGCTTGAAATGGCCAGGATGATCTTCGTGAATCTGCCCGTCGCCGACCTGCCCCGCGCCCGCGGCTTCTACGAGGCGCTGGGGTTCACGATCAACGAACAGTTCTCGGACGAGACCGGGGCCTGCGTCGTGATCTCGGACACGATCTACGCGATGCTGCTGACGCATCCGAAATACGCCCAGTTCACGCCGCTGCCGATCACGGACGAGGCGAAGTCGTCCTCGCACCTGCTGGCGCTGTCCTTCGACGACCGCGCGGGCGTCGATGCCTTTGCCGCGGCGGCGCTTGCGAGCGGCGGCAGCGAGCCGCGCCCGGTGCAGGATCTGGGCTTCATGTATTCCCGCGCGATCTCGGACCCCGACGGCCATACCTGGGAGCCGTTCTTCATGGACATGACCGCAGTCCCGTCGTGAGCGTTCAGTTCTTCACTGCCCCCGACGGCGCGCGGCTGGCCTATCGGGACGAGGGGACGGGGCTGCCGGTTCTTGCCCTGACCGGCCTGACGCGGAACATGGCGGACTTCGACTTTGTCGCGCCGCATCTGGCGGGCGTGCGGCTGATCCGGATGGACTATCGCGGGCGCGGCCTGTCGGACTTTACCGGGGCCGCGACCTATACGATCCCGCAGGAGGCGCAGGACGCGCTCGCGCTGCTCGACCATCTGGGGATAGGCCGGGCCGCGATCCTCGGCACCTCGCGCGGCGGGCTGATCGGGATGGCGCTGGGCGCGACCGCGAAGGACCGGCTTCTGGGCCTGTGCCTCAATGACATCGGGCCGGACATCGACCGCACCGGCATGGCGCGCATCGCCGACTACGTCGGCCGCAACCCGGTGGCGAAAACGCTGGACGAGGCGGCGCGGCGGATGCCGGACTGGTCGCCGGGGTTCGAGGGCGTGTCCTTCGACCGCTGGCGCGCGATGGCGGGGCATCTCTACGCGGAATTACCGACAGGGCTGGTGATCCGCTATGACCCGGCGCTGCGCGATGCGGTGCTGGCCGCGCTGGCGCTGCCGCCCATCGACCTCTGGCCGCTGTTCGATGCCTGCGCGGGCCTGCCGATGGCGGTGATCCGGGGCGCGAACTCGGACCTGCTGACCCCCGCCACCGCCGACGAGATGGCGCGCCGTCACCCCGGCCTGATCCGGGCCGAGGTGGCAGGCCGCGCCCATGTGCCCTTCCTTGACGAACCCGCGGCGCTGGCCGCGATCCGGGGCTGGCTGGAGTTGATGCGGTGAACATCGGCCGGATCGAGGCGGCGGCCGGACGGCTCCGGGGCCATGCGCGGGTCACGCCGCTTCTGTCCTCGCCCGATCTGGACCGGATCGCCGGGCGGCGGGTCCGGGTCAAGGCGGAATGCCTGCAACTGACCGGGTCGTTCAAGTATCGCGGGGCCCGGGCTGCGGTGTCCGCCCTGCCCGAGGCGATCCGCGCGCGGGGCGTCATCGCATTTTCGAGCGGCAACCACGCGCAGGGCGTGGCGCTGGCGGCGGCGCAGCATGGCGTGCCTGCGGTCATCGTCATGCCCGCCGACGCGCCGCGGCTGAAGATCGACAACACCCGGACGCTCGGGGCCGAGGTCGTGCTCTACGACCGCGCGACCGAGGACCGCGATGCCATCGGCGCGGCGCTTTCTGCCGCGCGCGGCCTGACGCTGATCCGGCCCTTCGACGACCCCGAGGTGATCGCTGGTCAGGGCAGCGTGGGGCTGGAGATCGCCGCGCAGGCCGCCGAGGCCGGGATCGAACGTGCCGACGTGCTGGTCTGCTGCGGCGGCGGCGGGTTGTCGGCGGGCGTCGCGCTTGCGCTCGAGGCCCGCGCGCCCGGCCTGCGGGTCCGCACGGCCGAACCGGCGGGGTTTGACGACATGGCCCGCTCGCTCGCCGCGGGCACGCGCCTGCGCAATGCCGCGCTGTCGGGGTCGGTCTGCGATGCCATCGTCACGCCGGAACCGGGGCAGCTGACCTTTCCCGTCCTGTCGCGCCTGGCCGGCCCCGGCCTTGTCGTGACCGATGACGAGGCGCTCCGCGCCATGGCTGTGGCCTTCGCGCGGCTGAAGATCGTGCTGGAGCCGGGCGGCGCCGTGGCACTGGCCGCCGCCCTGTTCCACGGCGACCGGATCGAGGGCGAGGCGGTGATCGCCGTCGCCTCGGGCGGCAATGTCGACCCCGCCACCTTCCGCATGGCGCTGGACCGCTTCGGGACCGGCGACTGATGCCGCACCTTGTCCACCCCGAGGCGACGATCCACTGGGTGCAGGACGGCGATCCCAAGGGCCGCCCCGTGGTCCTTGCCCATGCGCTCGGCCTTGACCTGACGGTCTGGGACCGGGTGATCCCGCTTCTGCCGCCCGCGCTGCGGCTGATCCGCTATGACCTGCGCGGCCACGGCGGATCGGCCTGCCCAGCCCCGCCCTACCGGATGGGGGCGCTGGTGTCGGATGCCGAACGCCTGCTTGACGCGCTGTCGGTGCGCGATGCGGTGTTCGTGGGCCTGTCGATCGGCGGGATGATCGCGCAAGGCCTGGCGGTGAAGCGGCTCGACCAGGTGCGCGGCATGGTGCTGTCGAACAGCGCCGCCAAATCCGGGACCGAGGCGACCTGGGCCGCCCGGATCGACATTGTCCGCAAGGGCGGGATCGAGGCCGCGGCCCCGGCGATCCTCGACCGTTGGTTCGGCCGCGCCGGCCTCGCCACGCCCGCGGCGGCAGAGATGCGCGAGTTGCTCCTCACCTGCCGCGAGGACGGCTATATGGGCTGCGCCGCGGCCATTGCAGGCACGGACTTTTACGAGACGACCGCGACCCTGACCCTGCCGACGCTGGCCATCGCCGGGGCGAATGACGGCTCGACCCCGCCCGATCTGGTGCGCGAGACCGCGGACCTGATCAAGGGCGCGCGGTTCGAGCTGATCCGCGGCGCGGGCCACCTGCCGCCCGTCGACCGGCCCGAGGACTTCGCGCGCCTGCTGACCGGCTTCCTGGTGGCCATCGGCCACGTCTAGAACGCGTCGTCCCAGCCAAAGCCCACGAAGGTCATCTCCTCCCCGCCAAGGCTGCGATAGAGCGCCAGTGCCGCCACGTTGTCCGGCTCGGTCCCGAGCCAGATGCCCTGGCAGCCCCGCGCCCGCGCACGGTCGATCAGCGCCTGCGTCACCGCCTTGCCGATGCCGCGCCGCAGCCAGTCGTCGCGTACGCCGACCTCGTTGACGAACATCGACGGCGGCTTGTCGGGGTGCTGCAGCACCGTGCCGCTGGCAAAGCCCACCACCTCGGCCCCGTCCAGCGCCAGCACGATCTCGTTCATCGGGTTCGCCAGGAAGGCCCGCGCCTGCACCGGATCGACCGGATTGTCGAAAAGCCCGTCGCGAACGGAACAGAGCAGGTCGACCTCGGCTGGACCGAGCCTCTGGAACGTGATCGTCTGATCCATGATCCACCTCCGCCGACCGAGATAGGGACTGCGACCCATGAAACTCAAGGACCTTGAAATCTTCGTCGTGGCCCCCCCTGCCCCCGGCTGGGGAGGGCGCTACTGGATCTTTCCGAAACTGACGACCGACACCGGCCTCACGGGCTATGGCGAATGCTACGCCTCGACCGTGGGCCCCGACGCGATGCGCGCCGTCATCACTGACGTGTTCGAGCGCCACATGCAGGGCACCAGCCCCGACCAGATCGAGCTGATGTTCCGCCGCGCCTATTCTTCGGGCTTCACCCAGCGCCCCGACCCGACCGTGATGGGGGCCTTCTCGGGGCTGGAAATCGCCTGCTGGGACATCATCGGCAAGGCGCTGGACCGGCCCGTCCACGCGCTTCTGGGCGGGCGGATCAACGAACGGCTGCGCAGCTACACCTACCTCTACCCCGACCCCGGCCAGGACCATGCGGAATTCTGGGTAAACCCCGACTGGCAGGCCGAAGCCGCGGCCAAGCGCGTGCGGCAGGGCTTTACCGCGGTGAAGTTCGATCCTGCCGGCCCCTACACGATCCGCGGCGGGCATGACCCGGCGATGTCCGACATCACCCGGTCCGTCGGCTTCTGCCGCGCGATCCGGGCGGCGGTGGGCGACAAGGCCGACCTTCTGTTCGGCACGCATGGCCAGTTCAACGTCGGCGGCGCGATCCGGCTTGGCCAGGCGATCGAACCCTATGGCCCGCTCTGGTACGAAGAGCCGATCCCGCCCGACAACCTTCTGGACTTCGCCGAGGTGCAGCGGGGCGTCCGCATCCCCGTGGCGACGGGCGAGCGCTTCACCACCAAGGCCGAGTTCGCCACCGTCCTGCGCACGGGCGGCGCGCGCATCCTGCAACCGGCACTGGGCCGGGCGGGCGGCATCCTCGAGGCCAAGAAGATCGCCGCGATCGCCGAGGTCTTTACTGCCCAGGTCGCGCCCCATCTTTACGCAGGCCCCGTCGAATGGGCCGCGAACGTCCAGCTGGGCGCCTGCATCCCCAACCTCCTGATGGTCGAGACGATCGAGCAGGGCGGCGACTTCCACCTGCAGCTCATCCGCAATTCGATCCGCTGGGAGGACGGCTACGTCACCGTGCCCGACCGCCCCGGCCTTGGCATCGACTTTGACGAGGATCTGGCCCGCGCCCATCCCTTCACCGGCACCGGCCTGCACCTGCAGATGCAGGAAGCGCCCTGCGGCTATTCCGCCCCGAACCGGTTCGAGGGCGGAGCGCCATCGGCCGCGGACTGATCGGGCGTCCGGGCGTGCGGCGTCACGAAATATTCATGCCAGCTTACCATTGCGCGCCCGGCCGTTCAGGCCCATCTTGACCGGGTTGACCGGAATGCGGGTCTGGCTCCATGGCGGGCCCTGCGTCCGGCGGCTGGGGGGTGAGATGACCTATCACGATCCGCGCGGCACCGCGCCGGACGACGAACCCGGGGATCGTGCCGCGCCAAGGGTCGCGCTGGGCCCCGACTTCGCCCATCCCCGCCTCAAGGGCCTGTCAGAGCTGCTGGCCGACGCCGCCGAAGGCGACAGCATCTACATCACCACGGGCGAGCTGATGGAGCGCCTCTCGGCCCGCGGCCTTGCGCCCGTGGTGCTGGCCATGGGGCTTCTGAACATCGTCACGATCATCCCCGGCTCGTCCACCATCATGGGGCTGCCTCTGGTGTTCCTCGGCATCTCGCTGATGATCGGGGCACGCAAGCTCTGGCTGCCGCAGCGGTTCCGCGACCGCGCCTTCGACCGCATCAAGCTGAAGTCGATGATCGACCGGGTGATACCCTACGTACAGAAACTCGAACGGCTGGCGCATCCGCGCTACTGGCCGGGCTTCGACTATGTGATCGACCGTGCCTTCGGCGCCTTCGTCTTCGTGCTGGCGCTCTGCATCTCGCTGCCCATTCCCTTCGGCAACACCATGCCCGCCATCTCGATCGTGCTGGTATCGCTCGGGTTCATGGCGCGCGACGGGCTCTGGGTCGTGGCGGGGCTGTTCACCGCGACGCTGGCCGTCGGTGTCATCATCGGCGTGGCCGGGGCCATCACGATGGCGGGGTCATCCATCCTCGGGTTCTGACAGGGCCGCGGCCCAACCGGCCAGACCGCCAAGCTGCCCCGCACAGCGGCGCAGCGCGTCGCGGTCCTGCCCCCAGAGGATTTCCACCTCGGCCTGCGTCAGGGACCGCTCGGGCAATTGCACCGGAAGCCGGCAGGGCGCCGTCAGCGAGGGCGGCACGGTGACAACCGCCTGACTACCTGCGGTTGAGCCGCCGCACCCCGTCAAGACCAAGGGCAGGACGAGCGGAATTGACG
>JBJOQI010000095.1:0-4989 GCA_046050045.1 Pseudomonadota bacterium
GTCCGAAAACCCCAAGGCCGACCTCGACCGCTACTACATGCTGGCGCATGGCAGCCACCTCGTTGACACCGCGCGCTTCTTCGCCGGTGAGATCGTCGCGGTCGATGCCCGCCTGCTGAACCGCGCGGGCATCCGCTGCTGGTTCGTGGATGTCGAGTTCGCCAGCGGCACGCTGGGCCACCTGGACCTGACGGTTGCCGTGCGGATGGACTGGCACGAAGGTTTCCAGATCTATGGCGAGCAGGGCTCGGTCCTGGGGAAGACCTATAACCCCTGGTACTACAAGTCCTCCGAGGTCGACATCTTCGACGAGGCGGATGGCTCGACCCACCGCGTCCTGGGGGCAGACGGGCACTTCTACCGCCGCCAGCTGGAGGGCTTTGCCGACACCGTCCTGACCGGCGCGCCGCAGTACGGGGCCGATCTGGAGGACGGCATCGCCTCGGTCCGGGCGATGGTGGCCATCGCGCAGTCGGCCCGGACAGGCAGGCCGGTCAGGCTGGCCGAGGTGTCGGGCGCGTTATGAGGCTGGGGATCTTTGCCAAGACCTTCGCCGGGACCGACCCGCTGACCGTGCTGCAGGCGGCAAGGGACGCAGGTTACGAGGCCGTGCAATACAACATGGCCTGCTCTGGCCTGGCAGCCATGCCCGATGCGCTGACAGGCCCCCAGGTTGACGCCGTGGCGCAGGCCAGCGCGGTGACGGGCGTGGCGATTGCCGCCGTGTCGGGCACCTACAACATGATCCACCCCGATCCTGCGCTGCGCGCCGCGGGCCTGCGCCGCCTGCGCGTGCTGATCGATCGGGCAGGCGCGATGGGGACGGGGATGGTCACGCTCTGCACCGGGACCCGCGACCCGGACGACCAGTGGCGGCACCACCCCGACAATGCCTCGCCCGGGGCATGGCGCGATCTCTTGGACGAGATGGCCAAGGCCTGTGCCCTGGCCGAGGCGAAGGGAGTGCGCTTGGGGATCGAGCCGGAGCTGGCCAATGTGGTCAACGGCGCGGCGCGTGCGCGTCAGCTGATCGACAGCCTGCAAAGCCCGGCACTTGCCATCGTGCTCGACCCGGCGAACCTGTTCGAAGTGGCCCCGCTGGCCCAGCAGCGCGACATCCTTTCCCACGCGGTCGACACTCTGGCCGACCGCATCGCGATGGCCCATGCCAAGGACCGCGACCCGGCCGGGGGCTTTGTGGCCGCTGGCAAGGGGGTTGTGGATTTTCCGTACTTCCTGAACTGCCTGCGGGCGGCGGGATTTGACGGCGACCTCGTGACCCACGGCCTGAGCGAAGGCGAGGCCCGCGGCGTTGCCGCCTTTCTGGCCCGGCTATGACGCAGACCGGCTGGCTGACCCGCGACGGCCTGCGCCTTGCCATCCATGGCGGCGGTAGCACCGGCCCGGCGCTGGTCTTCCAGCACGGACTTTGCGGCGATGCGCGCCAGGTGGCCGAGGCGATGGCGGGCCTGGCACCGCAACGCTGGACCTGTGTGGAGTGCCCCGGGCATGGCGCATCCGACATGGTGCCTGCGCCGTCCATCGCCGGTTTTGCTGGTCATGTCGCCGCATTGATCGAGACCTTTCCGGGGCCGGTCGTACTGGGCGGCATCTCGATGGGGGCGGCGATTGCCTGTCGGCTGGCGGTGACGCGCCCCGATCTGGTGCGGGGGTTGATCCTGGTCCGCCCGGCCTGGGTCACCGAGGCCGCGCCCGCCAACATGGCCCCGAATGCCGAGGTTGGCGCGCTTCTTTCGCGCCTGCCTGCGGACGAGGCCCGGCAGGCTTTTGCAGGCAGCGCGACCGCCCGGTTGCTGGAGCGGGATGCGCCCGACAACCTTGCCTCGCTGATGGGGTTCTTCGACCGCGTGCCGCAGGACGCGACCGCCCGGCTGCTGACCGCAATTTCCGCCGATGGGCCGGGCCTGTCGCCGGGCGATCTGGCCGCGTTGGCCTTGCCGGTGCTGGTCTGCGCGACGTCAGAGGACGCCATCCACCCCGCCGCCCATGCCGAGGCGCTGGCCGGCCTGATCCCGGACGCCCGGCTGGTCCACCTGCCGCCCAAGGGCCGCGACAAGCCCGCCCATCTGGCCGCGCTTGCCGCCGCCATGTCCCGTTTCCTGAAGGAGTTCTGACATGCCCCGTCCTGCCGCCGACTGGCTGACCGCCCTGCCGCGCACCCGGCTTCTGGCGGAGTATTCGATGTGGTCGGCCGACCTGATCCGGCTGGCCGATGATCTGGTGCGCATCACCCCCCATGCCGATATCCTGCATGTGGATGTGGCCGACGGCTATTTCGCCCCGGCCTTCCTGTTCTTCCCCGACCTCGTCGCCCGGATGCGCGAGGCGACCGCGCTGCCGATCCATGTGCACCTGATGGTGTCGGACCCGGTGCTGCTGTCGCAGATCGACCAGTTCGCCGAAGCCGGGGCCGACCTGATCAGCCTGCATGTCGAGAATGCCAATGCCGCCGAAGGGCTGGACCGGATCGCGGCGCATGGGGTGAAGGCGGGGATGGTGCTGCGGGTTGAAACCCCGGTGGACGAGGCCGCGCCCTGGCTGGGGCGGCTTGACATGCTGACGCTTCTGGGCACCGCGATTGGCGTGAAGGGTCAGGGCCTGAACCCGGCGGCCACCGCCCGCCTGCAAGAGGCCGGACGACTGATCGCGGCCTCGGGCCGGCGCATTGTCCTGGCGGCGGACGGCGGGATCCGCGACACGACGGTGCCCCTGCTGCGCCAGGCGGGGGCAGAGACGGTCGTCATGGGCTCGCTGGCCTTCGGTGCGCCCGATCTGGCCGAACGGATGCGCTGGCTGCACGCTCTCTAGGACGGCCCGGCCCTGCGCGACCGGACACCGGCCGGGCGGTGACCCTGCCCTGGGTGCAGGCGGCGCTGCCCGGCGGTCGGCATTCCGCCTGAGGGTCTGCGATGCCTATTCCCGGGCTTGCAGGATCGCGGCTAGCCCGGTGCCGGTCGCGAGATCCTGCGTCAGGCTGGCGATGCCCGTGGCGACGGCCTTGCGCAGGGCGGGGCTGTCGATGCTGCGGCCCCAGAGGCGGCTGTCGGACAGGACGGCGCGGGCGAGGGCCACGGGGTCGGTGAGGCCCTGGTGGGCGGCAAAGGCCGCGCAGATGTCGTCGGTGTCGCGCGGCGGCAGGGCCGGGGCGCCGGGGAAGCGGCCGAGGTAGAAGAGCACCCAGGCCGCGAGCGACAGCGACAGCAGCGGGGGCGCGGTGCCAAGGGCCGCCTCGTGCGCCGCGATCCGGTCGAGCAGGCGGACACGGATCTTCGAGACGGCGTTCAGGCTGATGTCGTGCCACTGGTGATGGATGAAGGGGTTGGCGAAGCGGCGCAGCACGTCCTCGGCATAGGCTGCGGTTTCGGCGGCGGGCAGGCCGAGGAAGGGGATCACCTCTTGCGCGAGCACGGCCGCGAGGTAACGCCGCGCGGCGTCGATCCCCATCGCCTGCCCGACGGTCTGCACCCCGGTCAAGAGCGCCAGCGGGCAGAGCGCGGTATGGGCGCCGTTCAGGATCGCGACCTTGCGCAGCTTGACCTGCGTGATGTCGTCCAGAACCACGGTGCCCGGGTCGTGGCCGGCAAGGTCAAGCAGCGGCGCAGGCTGGCCGGGGCGGCGTTCGATGGCGAGCAGGTGGAACAGCTCGGTCGTGGTCAGGCAGGGGTCGACATAACCCAGCCGGGCCTCGATCCCGGCGCGGTCCGACCGGGGCGCACCGGTGACGATCCGGTCGACCAGGGTGTTGAAGAAGACCACGCGGGCGTCGAGCCAGTCGAGGAACCCCTGCGGCAGGCCCCAGGCGCGGGCATGGTCGCGGACAAAGCCGGCCAGCGCGTCGCCGGCGCGGTCGGTCAGCTCGCAGGGGATGACCTGCCAGCCGGGGGCATCGGGGCCAAGGCTGCGCCAGCGGTGCGCCAGGAGGGCGGTCAGCTTGGCGGGGAAGCTTGCGGGTGGCGCATCGTCGGCCTGCGCCGCCACGTCGAAGTGGATGCCGGTCTCGGTGGTGTTCGACAGGATCACCGCAATCTCGGGCCGGGCGGCGAGGGCGAGCACCTCGGGCCAGGCCGCCGTGCAGTCGATCTCTGCGCGGACGGCGGCGACGACGCGCGCCTCGACGACCGGGGTTCCCGACGGGTCAAGCCCGCGCGAGACGACGGTATAGAGACCGTCCTGGTCGTTCAGCGCCGAGCCGTCGCGGCCGCCGACCGAGCGCAGGATCACGATGCCCCAGTCGGTGCCTGCGGCCTCGTTCAGGCGGTCGATCTTCCAGTCGATGAAGCCGCGCAGGAAGTTGCCGCCCCCGAACTGCAGGATGCGGCGCGTGGGGCGCGGGCGGCCGTTCAGGTGACGGGCAGAGATGCGGTCCATCGGGTCAGATCTCGATCAGCAGCTTCAGCGTGGTGGCACGGTCGCGGACCCAGGCGGGCAGGGCAAGGGCGGCGTCGGCAAAGGGAAAGACCCGGGTGATCAGGTCGTCGGGCGGGGTCGCCCTGGCCTCGAGCCAGTCGATCACGGCGTCGAAGTCGGACCGGAGCGCATTGCGCGAGCCGAGGATGTCCAGCTCCTTGAGGTTGAAGAAGCGGGTTTCGTAGGTCACGGGTGCCTTGGAATAGCCGATGTAGACGACGCGGCCGCCGAAGCAGGCCAGGTCGATGGCCTGGGTGAATGTCGCGGGCAGGCCGACCGCCTCGATCACCACGTCGGCGCCCTGTCCGCCGGTCAGGTCGTCCACCCGCGCCGCCGTGTCGCCCGCCGCGGGGTCGATGCTGGCGATGGCCCCGTACTGCAGCGCCTTCCCGGTCTTGTCGCCGAAGTCGACGGCAATCACCCGCGCCCCGCGTGCGACCGCCGCGATGACCGCGCCAAGGCCGATCATGCCGCAGCCGAGGACGACGACGGTCTCGCCCGCGCGGATCCGGCCCCGGTCCGCAGCATGGAACCCCACCGACAGCGGCTCGACCAGCGCCA
>JBJOQI010000096.1:0-3071 GCA_046050045.1 Pseudomonadota bacterium
AAAAAATAAATCAGCCAAGCACCAAAGACGGCGGAAATGAATGGACTTAGGAAAGTCCACCACTGTTGAAGTGAATAGTCGAACAACTGAATCTCGCCAAGCCAAAGCATTACCGGCTCAGCCCCGCATGCAGCGTCGGCGCGTCCAGCGCGCTGAAGCCGTAGTGGCGCAGCCAGCGCAGGTCGCTGTCGAAGAACGACCGCAGGTCGGGGATGCCGTATTTCAGCATTGCGATCCGGTCGATGCCCATGCCGAAGGCAAAGCCCTGCCACTGGTCGGGGTCCACCCCCGCCGCGCGCAGCACCTTGGGGTGCACCATGCCCGACCCGAGAATTTCCAACCAGCTTTCGCCCTCGCCGATCTTCAGCTGCCCGCCCGCCCAGGAACAGCGGATATCGACCTCGGCCGAGGGCTCGGTGAAGGGGAAGTGGCTGGCGCGGAAGCGCAGTTCGACGTGGTCCACCTCGAAATAGGCGCGGCAGAACTCCTCCAGCACCCATTTCAGGTTCGCCATGCTGATGTCGCGGTCGATGGCCAGCCCCTCGACCTGGTGGAACATCGGCGTATGGGTCTGGTCCATGTCCATCCGGTAGACGCGGCCTGGCGCGATCACGCGGATCGGCGCGCCGTGCCTGGCCATCGCGCGGATCTGCACCGGGCTCGTGTGGGTGCGCAGCACATGCGGCGGGCGGTCGTCGCCCGCGGCCCGCGCCATGAAGAAGGTGTCATGCTCCTGCCGGGCGGGGTGCTCGGGCGGGATGTTCAGCGCGTCGAAGTTGTACCAGTCGCTTTCGATCTGCGGGCCCTCGGCCACGGCAAAGCCCATGTCGGCGAAGATCGCGGTGACCTCTTCCATCACCTGGCTGACCGGGTGGATGGTGCCCATGCGGCGGGGCCGCCCCGGCAGGGTCACGTCCAGCCATTCGGACCTCAAGCGTTCGTCCAGCGCCGCGTCGCCCAGCGCGGTCTTGCGGGCGCGCAGCGCGCCGTCGATCTCGTCGCGCATCGCGTTCAGCCGCGCGCCTTCGGCCTTGCGCGCCTCGGGCTCCATCTTGCCAAGCGTCGCCATCAGGGCCGAGATCTCGCCCTTCTTGCCCAGCGCCGCGATGCGGATCTCTTCCAGCGCGGCCTCGTCGGCGGCGCCTGAAATGGCGGCGATGTATTTCCCGCGCAGATCGTCCATAGGTTCGGTTTCCTCTTCAGCCCTGATTGCGCCAGCGCGACACGACCTTGTCGGCGCTGCCCGCAAAGGCAAGCGATGCCATGAGTTTGGCGCGGTATAGCCTGATCCGCAGCAGGACTGCAAAGGCCCTGAGTTTCGTGCCAGGCCCGCCCCCGATGCGCGAGGACGCAAAGACGCGGGGCGCATGGGCCAGGGGCGACAGCGCCATCGCCAGGGTGCGCCCGATCCACTTCACCCGGCCGGCCAGCCCCGTCACCCGCAGCTCGAAGTCATGCGCGGTGTGGCGGTCCCACTTGCGCGCCAGTTCGGCGAAGGTCGTGCGGGCGGGGTGAAAGGCCAGCATCCCGGGCACCCAGTCGATGCGGATGCCTTGCGCCGTGGCGCGGTGGCCCCAGTCGCGGTCCTCGGCCACGCCCATGCCGGCAAAGGGGCCGACGGCATCCCAGACCGCGCGGCGCATCGCCAGGTTGCCGGTGCCGGTGAAGCCCTGCGCCCGGATGTAATGCTCCATCCGGAAGGAGAACTCGGATTCATAGGCCTCTAGCGCGGTGGGGCGCGCGGGGTCGGCCTGCAGGATCTGCACGTCGCCACCCAGAACCTGTGTCGCCGGGTCGTCGAACCGCGCCGCGATGGCGGCAAGCCAGCCGGGGCTTGCCTCCATGTCGGCGTCGATGAAGGCCAGGATCTCGCCGCCCGACGCCCGGATGCCTGCGTTGCGCGCCGGTCCCGGCCCCTTTTCCGTCTCGACGATCAGCCGCACGCCCGGATGGCGCGCGACGATGCCCTCGGGCGATGTGGTCGAGCCGTTGTCGGCCACGATCACCTCGACCACATGGCCGCCCGCCGCCTGTCCGGCCAGCGAGGCCAGGCAGCGGTCCAGCATCTGCGGCTGGTTGAAGTGCGGGATGACGACGGAAATCACGCGAACCACCTTGGGCGGGCAGCGGGGCCGCGAAAAGGAACGGGGCGCACCCGGACCTGTCCGCGTGCGCCCCGCCCCGAAGTCATGTCAGGATCAGGCCGCGAGGGCGGCTTTCGCTTTTTCCACGATGGCCCCGAAGGCCTCGGGCTCGTGCACGGCCAGATCGGCCAGAACCTTGCGGTCCACCTCGATCCCGGCCTTCGACAGGGCGTTGACGAAGCGCGAATAGCTCATCTCGGCATCGACCAGACGAACGGCGGCGTTGATGCGCTGGATCCACAGCGCGCGGAAGTTCCGCTTGCGCTGCTTGCGGTCGCGGGTCGCGTACTGATTGGCCTTGTCGACGGCCTGGGTAGCGGTGCGGAAATTCTTGGACCGGAAGCCATAATAACCAGAGGCGGCCTTCAGGACCTTCTTGTGGCGGGCGTGGGTAACCTTGCCGGATTTGACGCGGGACATCTGTCTGGCTCCTCAGCGGTTATAGGGCATGTATTTCTTGACGATCTTCGCATCCGAATCCGACAGCACCATCGTGCCGGTCGCCTTGCGGATGAAGTCCGTCGAGCGCTTGATCATGCCGTGGCGCTTGCCAGCCACTCCAGCCTTGACGTGCCCGTTGGCCGTCATCTTGAACCGCTTCTTCGCGGCCGATTTGGTCTTCATCTTGGGCATTTTCATCTCCTGTTCAGAGTGAACGCGCGACTCGGCATGCCACTTTGGCCGGACGCGCGGGTATCGAAGGCTGCGCTATAGTGGGGCCGGGCGCAGTTGACAAGGGGCTCCGGGGAGACTCAAGGGAGGGCCTTCGGGTGGCCCCCGCCTCAGTTCAGGTAGCGGTCAAAGACCCGGCGCGCGACGTCGGGCAGGTCGCTCGCCTGATAGCCGCCTGGATGCAGCACCAGCGCCACCACCATCAGCGCGCCACCGACCACCGCCGCCACCGCGGCGGCCCGGGGCGGGCGACCG
>JBJOQI010000097.1:0-7965 GCA_046050045.1 Pseudomonadota bacterium
GGCGGGGCCCCGGCGGGCGGGCTGAGCAAAAGTGGCGCTTCGGCGGTCACCTCGGCCAGGGCGCGCTCGCGGCGGACGTGGCGGGTGATTGCGGCGATGACGCCTTGCTCGCGGTCCGACAGGCTGCGCCCGGCGATGCGGGGCGAGGGGGCGGGCAGGGCCAGCGGGGCAGGGGCGGCCGTGATCTGGGCGGGCAGGGCGGCGGCGTCGCCTTCGGCGGGGGGAAGCACCTGGCCATGTGCGGTCTTGTCCCAGTGGAAGGGCCGCAGGACCAGATCGGCCAGCGCACGCAGGACCGACAGGGTGCCGAGGCCCGCATAGACTGCCATGACGGGCACCCAGGGCAGCAGATGGCGGTGCCGCGGACCCGAGAGGGCGATGGCGTGGATCGACAGGTTCACCAGCGCCGAAAGCACGAAGAGGGGCGCGAGATAGGCCGCCGCGCCGGGCAGGACGGCCGGACCCAGCCCGAAGGCCAGCCCCCAGAAGGACCAGAGCAGTGGGGCCAGCAAGTGCTGCAGGAGCGTGCCGAGAAACAGCGCCTGCACCTGCAGGAACCGCACCGGCCCAAGCTCGCGCCAGAGCAGGCGGGGGCTGCGCATCGCGACGGCCCAGGTCATCGCATAGCCCTTCTGCCAGCGCGATCTTTGCCGGATCCATGCGCCGACGCGGATGTTCGGCTCTTCCTCGGTGGTGCTGGCGAGCAGGCGGGTCTGGTAGCCGTAGCGCGCAAGGCGCAGGCCCAGGTCGGCGTCCTCGGTGACGTTGTGCGCGTCCCATCCGCCGGCATCCTCGAGCGCGGCGCGGCGCAGGAAAACCGAGGTGCCGCCAAGTGGAACGACCAGGCCCAGCCGTGCGAGGCCCGGCAGGACGACGCGGAACCAGCCGGCGTAGTCGATGGCAAAGCCGCGCGACAGCCAGTTGCGGCGCGGTTCGTAGAAGTCGAGCATCGCCTGCAGGCAGGCCACGCGCGGCGGGGCGGCGGCAAAGCCGCGTACGGCGCGGGCGACCTGTTGCGGGTCGGGCAAATCCTCGGCGTCGTAGATGCCGATGATGCTGCCGCGCGCGAAGGTCATGCCGAAGTTCAGCGCCCGCGGTTTGGTCCTGAGCCGGCCCTGCGGCACCACGACGAGGCGGGCATTGGGCGGCAGGCTGGCCCCGGCAAGGGCCTGGCGGGTCTCGGGGTCGGTCGCTTCGACGAGAAGCAGGATGTCGAGCAGCTCGGGCGGGTAATCCATGCGGCCAAGCCGGTCGAGCAGGCGCGGGATGACGGCGCTTTCCTGATAGAGGGCGACCAGCAGGGTGACGACCGGCTGGCGCAGGGCGCTGTCGGGCAGGGGTGGGTCGTCCAGCGGTGCCCGCAGCCGGGCCAGAAGCGCCGCGGCCTTGAGAAATGTCAGCGAAAACAGGGTGATGACGGCAAGCGCCAGTCCTGCGGCAAAGACCGTGCCGGGGGCTAGGGCGAGGCCCGTCGCGATGGCCAGCAGCAGCGCGCCCACGACCGCGCGGGCCCGGCGGGGGCGGAAGCTGCGGGCGCTGTCGGCGGCCTCGGGCCAGGTTTCGGCGTGGTCGGCGATCTCTCCGGTCGGGTCGGCGGCGAGGGCTGCGTGGATCGCGCTTTCGGGGGCGATGGCCATGACGAAGGGCGCGAGTTCGGGGGGAAGCGCGGCGGTTGCTTCGGCAAACCGGTCGGGGTCGGCGGTGGCGACCACGGTGGCCCCGGCGAGGCGGCGCAGCGGAAGCAGGCCCTGGTCAAGGCAGAGGCCCACGCCCACCGCCGCGATCAGGCGGGGGTCGGGGGGCAGGGCGGCGAGGTCCGAGAGCGGGGCCGACCAGCGCTCGGCCTGGAGGCGGGCGAGGCGACGTTCGGCGATCCAGCCGCGGGCGACGAGAATGCGGGCGAGGGGAACGCCCTGGCGGGCGGCGAGCGCGATGGCCTGGCCGAGGGTGACCCGGTCGATCAGGCCGCGGTCGAGCAGGGCCTGCCCGAGCGGAGGCAGGGCCGGGGCGAGCGCGGTGCCGGTCGTCGGCTGGCCGCTGACGAGGCGGAGGGCGGGAAGTCTGCGGGCGGCGGAAGCACGGGTCATGGCGTCACCTGTCTGGCGCGACGAGGTGACTGTCTGAAGGTTCAGTTAAGGAAGCCTGAACAATGGGTTAATCCGGCGCGCGCCGGGCCGTCAGGCGGCGCGGCGGGCCTTCATCGCGGCGGCGAAACGCTCGAACAGGTAGAAGCTGTCCTGCGGGCCGGGGCTGGCCTCGGGGTGATACTGCACCGAGAACACCGGGCGGTCGGCCATGCGGATGCCGCAGTTCGACCCGTCGAACAGGCTGACGTGGGTTTCCACGACGCCCTTGGGCAGGGTCTGGCTGTCAACGGTGAAGCCGTGGTTCATCGAAGTGATCTCGACCTTGCCGGTTTCGAGATCCTTCACCGGATGGTTCGCGCCGTGGTGGCCGTGGTTCATCTTGATGGTGCGGGCGCCAAGCGCGAGGGCAAGCATCTGGTGGCCAAGGCAGATGCCGAACAGCGGCAGGTCGCGGTCGAGCACGCCCCGGATCATCGGCACGGCATAGGCGCCGGTGGCGGCGGGGTCGCCCGGTCCGTTCGAAAGGAACACGCCCTCGGGGTTCAGGGCCAGCACGTCCTCGGCGGTGGCCGAGGCCGGCAGCACGGTCACGTCGCAGCCGGTCGAGGCGAGGCAGCGCAGGATGTTGCGCTTGGCGCCGTAGTCGATGGCGACAACGCGCAGGCCATCGCCCTGGCGGGTGCCGTAGCCGTCGGGCCAGGCCCAGCGGGTTTCGTTCCAGCGGTAGCTTTGGGCGCAGGTCACGTCGCGGGCGAGGTCGAGGCCGACAAGGCCCGACCAGGCGCGGGCCCGGGCGACGAGTGCGGCGATGTCGAAATTGCCCGACGGGTCATGCGCGATGCAGACATTGGGCGCGCCCTGCTGGCGGATCGCGCGGGTCAGCCGCCGGGTGTCGATGCCGCCGATGCCGATCAGGCGCTTGCGCGTGAGCCAACCGGTAAGTTCGCCCGCCGCGCGCCAGTTCGACGGCTCGGTCGGATCCCACTTCACCACCATGCCGGCGGCCGCAGGCTCGCCGGTTTCGTCGTCTTCCGGCGTCACGCCGACATTGCCGATATGGGGGAAGGTGAAGGTCACGACCTGGCCCGCGTAGGAAGGGTCGGTCAAGATTTCCTGATAACCGGTCATGGCGGTGTTAAAGACCAGTTCGGCGACCGTCTCGCCGGTCGCCCCGAACCCCTGTCCGAAAAACAGCGATCCGTCGGCGAGCGCCACGCATGCGGTTGGTCTGGCGGTCCCGGTGTGGCCCGTCGGCATGTGCGACTCTCCTGTCCTTAAATCGCGGGGAACCTAGAGAGGGGGGGCGCGGCGGTCAAGGGCACATATGGTTGTGCCGCCCGGCTGCGGGCGCTATCACTCGACCGACTGGCCGGGGAGGGCGAGATGGACCTGCGGGAACGGATCAACGGGGCCTTGAAGGATGCGATGCGCGCCAAGGATGCGGCGCGGCTGTCGGCGCTGCGGCTGATGACCTCGGCCTTCAAGGACCGCGAGATCGAGCTGCGCGCGACCGGCACGGCGCTGGACGAGCCGGCGATGCTGCAGGTGCTGGGCAAGATGGTCAAGCAGCGGCAGGAAAGCGCGAAGGTCTATGACGAGGGCGGGCGGCCGGAGCTGGCGGCGAAGGAACGGGCCGAGATCACGGTGATCGAGGGCTTCCTGCCGCGCCAGCTGAGCGAGGCCGAGGTGGCGGCCGCGATCGAGGCGGCGGTGGCCGAGACCGGGGCTGCGTCGATCAAGGACATGGGCCGGGTGATGGGGGCCTTGAAGGCGCGTCATACCGGCCAGATGGACTTTGGCGCGGCTGGTGCGCTGATCAAGGCCCGATTGGGGGCCTAAGGGACTGAAACGGCGACGAAAAACCACGTATGCACAACGTATGCTGAACGTATGATTTACGTACGTACGTTCAGCCTACGTTGGAGGGGTCAGAGAGGGGAACCGGGGCCGTGAACTTCCTTGCCTTCCCCCTGGCCGCGGCGGCCGAGATCGGCGGCTGCTTCGCCTTCTGCGCGGTCCTGCGGCTGGGCGCGCCGGGCTGGCTGGTCATTCCCGGCACGGTCCTGCTGATGGCCTTTGGCTGGGCGCTGACGCTGGCCCCTGCCGACGCCGCCGGGCGGGCCTTTGCGGCCTATGGCGGGGTCTACATCGCCGCCTCGCTGGTCTGGCTCTGGCTGGTCGAGGGGCGGGTGCCGGACCGCTGGGACCTGATCGGGGGCGCGATCTGCCTGATCGGGGCCGGGATCATCCTGTTCGGGCCGCGGGCGGCCTAGGCCGGCCGGGGGCCCACCTGCCCAAACGGCCAACTTTGCGCGTCGTCGGTTCGGGTGTAAGATGGGCGGAGGCGACGTTCTCTGACCCCGTGCGGGCGGCGGCGCGCCTTCGGGACGCTTCCTGTGCAGCTGTACGAGTGTCTTGCCGTCCATTGGCAGGCGAGGCCTTGGGCTATGCAAGCCAAAGCAACCATTCCTGAGGACCTTCGGGCGCGTTGCGCTGCGTGGGTGGTGTGTCCCCTGATCCCACCTGAAACTGGAGGTTTGCCATGAAGACTGGTTCATTGCTGGTTGCGTTCAGCGTCCTTTGTGGAACGGGGATGGCTGCGGTTGCCGACAGTCACGATGCGGCAATCAAGAGCGCCGAGTCCGCGGCACCTGCCGCAGTATCATCGGCCGCGACGATCTACGGCTTTGACGAGGCAGGCCAGATGGTGACCCTGCGCGAGGGGACGAATGGCTGGTGGTGCATGGGGGACAATCCGGCATCGCCCGGGGCCGACCCGATGTGCGGGGACGCCAATTCGATGGAATGGGCGATGGCCTGGATGGGCAAGACCGAGCCTCCGAAGGGCAAGGTCGGGTTCATGTACATGCTTGCGGGCGGCAGCGACAGCAGCAACACCGATCCCTATGCGATGGAGCCAGCCGCGGGCAACCACTGGATCACGACCGCGCCGCATGTGATGGTCGTGAACGCGATGGACGTCATGGCCGGCTATCCCGACAGTGCCGACCCCGATACCTCGATGCCCTATGTCATGTGGCCGGGCACGCCCTATGCGCACCTGATGATCCCGGTCGAATGACGGAAGCCTGCTGAACGGTTGGGGCCTGCTGCCGTGGCGCGATATTGCGGCAGGCTTCAGCCCACGGGCGAGCAGATCTCGATCAGGGTGCCTTCGGGTGCCCTGACATAGGCGATGGTCTGGCCCCAGGGCACGCCGTGCGGGGCGTCGACAGGCGCGGCCCCGGCGCGGATGGCGCGGGCAAAGGCCTCGGCCACGTCGGCGGTTTCGAGCGCGATTTCGAAGGCCGGGCGGGCGGGCGGCTCGGTCGCGACATCCTTGCCGAGCGAGGTCATCAGGCTGTGCGACGAAAAGGCGAGTTTCGTCGCCCCGGTCGCGAGTTCCCCGTAGTCGCCGGAGTCATGAAGGAAGCCGGTGTCGAGGCCGAAGGCGGCTTCGTAGAAGGCGAGCGTCGCGCGGACATCGGCGACGTAGAGGATCGCATAGCGAAACTGCATGGGGTTCCCTTGGGTGCAAGTCGGGGGCGGGCGGTGCCGGCGAAAGCTGCCGGGCGGCCCGCCCCCTGTCTGCGCACGATTTCGTGATCGGGCGACCGTCAGCGGAGATCGGCCAGTGCCGCCAGAAGTTCGCGGTGCAGGGCGATGCGTTCGTCTTCGGTCAGGAAGGCGCCAAGCTCGACCTCGCGGCCCTGGCCCCGGAGCGTCAGGTACTGCGGCACGGGGCCGCCGGTCTGGTGCAGGGTCACGCGGACCCAATAGGTGTTCTCGTCCCAGCGGCGCTCGCCCAAGCGGTCGTGGCGGCGCAGTTCGGCGCGGTCGGGGGAAAGGGTCAGCACCTCGGTGATCTCGCGGTCGCGCCAGCTGCGGCGGAGCGCGGTCCAGAGACCCGCGACGGCGAGGACGAGGAAGGGCAGCAGGCCCCAGAGCACCACGGTGCCGAGAAGGGCGATCAGCGGGACGGCAAGGAGCAGCGCCGTCGCGCCCACGAACCAGACGAAGCCGCGGGGTGTCAGCGACTGGTGCGGCCAGAGCCGCAGGCGGCGGGTGGTGCCGTCGGGGGGAAGCCATGCGTAGGGCATGGGTGAAGGATAGGCGGAAAGCGGGGCCCGGAAAGGGGGGAATGACGGTCTGCGACCGGCTGTCCCAATGAAACGGCCCTGATCGCTCCGGGGCCAGGGTTCCGCCCGTCGCCCGGCGACGGGCAGCGCCCGACCTGCCCCCCCAGGGGGCGGGCGCTTCTCGCCCACCCCGGCGGTCCGGGCGCTGTCCTCTCCTGCAGGTCACTGGTGGCGAGATAAACGAAAGGCCCCGGATCGCTCCGGGGCCTTTGCTGTCTTGTCGGGAGGCCGGCCTCAGTGGGCGTGGCCGCGGTCCCAGTCCTCGCGCTTGGGCAGCTGCTCGAACGTGTGTTCGGGCGGCGGCGAGGGCAGGGTCCATTCCAGCGTGTCGGCGTATTCGTTCCAGTAGTTGTTCTGGGTCACGCGCTTGCCGGCCAGCAGGGTGTAGACCACCACGCCGATGAAGAACACGAAGGAGGCAAAGGCGATCATCGCGCCGATCGACGAGATGTAGTTCCAGTAGGCGAAGGCCTCGGGGTAGTCGATGTAGCGGCGCGGCATGCCCTGACGCCCGAGGAAGTGCTGCGGGAAGAAGGTCAGGTTCGAGCCAATGAACATCGCCCAGAAGTGCAGCTTGCCCGCCCATTCCGGGTACTGGCGGCCCGACATCTTGCCCATCCAGTAGTAGATGCCCGCGAAGATGCCGAAGACGGCGCCGAGCGACATCACGTAGTGGAAGTGCGCCACGACGTAGTAGGTGTCGTGATAGACGCGGTCGACCGGGGCCTGGCTCAGGACGACGCCGGTGACGCCGCCCACGGTGAACAGGAACAGGAAGCCGAAGGCCCAGAGCATCGGCGTCTTGAACTCGATCGAGCCGCCCCACATCGTCGCGATCCACGAGAAGACCTTGATGCCGGTGGGCACCGCGATGACCATCGTGGCCAGCATGAAGTAGCTCTGCTGGGTCAGCGACATGCCGACGGTGTACATGTGGTGCGCCCAGACGACGAAGCCGAGCGCGCCGATGGCCACCATCGCATAGACCATCGGCAGGTAGCCGAAGATCGGCTTCTTCGAGAAGGTCGAGATGACGTGGCTGATGATCCCGAAGGCCGGCACGATGATGATGTAGACCTCGGGGTGACCGAAGAACCACAGGATGTGCTGGTAGTGGATCGGGTCGCCGCCGCCCGAGGCCTGGACGAAGGTGGTGCCGAAGTTGCGGTCGGTCAGCAGCATGGTGATGGCGCCCGCCAGAACCGGCAGCGACAGCAGGATCAGCCAGGCGGTCACGAAGATCGACCAGGCAAACAGCGGCACCTTGTGCAGCGTCATGCCGGGGGCGCGCATGTTCAGGAAGGTGGTGATCATGTTGATCGCGCCGAGGATCGACGAGGCACCCGAGACGTGCACCGCGAAGATCGCAAGGTCCATCGACCAGCCGGTTTCACTGGTCGACAGCGGCGGATAGAGCACCCAGCCCACGCCCGAGCCGGTCTGGCCCTCGCCGCCCGGTGCGAGGACCGAGCCCACGGCCAGCGCCGTGCCCGCGACATACATCCAGTAGGACAGGTTGTTCATCCGCGGGAAGGCCATGTCCGGCGCACCGATGTGCAGCGGCATGAAGTAGTTGCCGAAACCGCCGAAGAGCGCGGGGATCACGACGAAGAACATCATCAGGATGCCGTGGCCGGTGATCAGCACGTTCCACAGATGCCCGTTCGGGGTGCAGACCTCGCCCGCGGCGGCGGCCGTCAGGCGCGCGCCCTCGAGGCACATGTACTGCACGCCGGGGT